>DOCD01000193.1:0-3066 GCA_003503945.1 Clostridiales bacterium
TTTCGCTTGGTTCGGGATTTGAAAATAAGCGCCATTATGAACGCAAATACGACGGCGGCGGTCACTCCCGCGCTCGCCGCGGTCAAAGACCCCGTTACCGCATAGAAAAATCCCTTTTCCGCGCCCTTTATAGCCCCGTTTGCAAGCAGATACCCAAAGCCTGAAATCGGAACCGTAGCCCCCGCGCCCGCGAAATCCACAAGCGGCTGATAAAGCCCTACGGCTGTGAGCACGACCCCCGCAAGCATAAAATACACGAGTATTTTGCCCGCCGTCAGGTCGGTAAAATTTATAATAATCTGCGCGATAAGGCAAATACCGCCGCCCACCGCGAAAGCTTTTAAAAAAGCCAAAAATATTTCAAGTATTTCCTGTCCCATAAATCAATACTCCAACTCCACGGCGTGGCTTATGCACGGTATGCTTTCGCCCTGCCCCGACGAAACGGTGGATAATAGCGCGCCCGTCGCGGCAAAAAGCACCCTTTTGTACAGCCCCGCCTGCATTTTGGAAAGCACGTAGGAGTTCAGCACGACAGCCGAACAGCCCGCTCCGCTTCCGCCCTGAAATTCGTTTTCGACCACTTTATAAATAATTTCGCCGCAATCGACGTGGCGGGCAGAAATGTCGTACCCTTTTTCCCACGTCAAATCCTTTACTATACGGCTTCCGAGCGCGCCCAGATCGCCCGTCAAAATCATATCGTAGTCGGTGGGTTGGGTGCCCGTATCTTTAAAATGCTGCATTATGGTGTCCGCCGCGGCGGGGGCGGTTGTCAATTTACCACCATAACTATTTAAATTTTTTGTGCAAAGTATACAAAAAGCGGGCTTTCGCCCGCTTTTTTCGTGATATCGGTTTTATTAAGGATTTACTTCGCTTCTCTCATAGCCGCAAGTATAACATTTTCCGTTTTCGTCATAGACGTGTTCAGACGAATCATATTTGTAGCCGCAGGTATCGCAAACACGATAGTGCATATCGCCGTCCGCAATATATGTCCCGTCTTTTGATTCGTGGTCATTTTTGCCACTTTTTATCATACTGAAATGCGATTTTGCCGTCCTTCAATTCCACGAGATATCCGACCGATTCACCATTGTATTTTACGGCGACTTTCGTAACTTTATCAATCATTGAAATAGTCCTCTAAATTGCTAATAATTTCGTTTTCAAACAGGCGGTTGAAATCGTCAAGACAGCCCAAGGCGTCTGCAATTTTAAGAAGCGACTTTAAAGAAATTTCCCCCGTCTCCTCAAACCTTCTTATGGAGGCAAAGCTTACCCCCGAACGGTGCGACAAAATATATCGGGAAAGTTTTGCTTCTTGCCTTCTCTCTTTTACCCGTTCAACCAACTTTTGCGTTACCGAATTGATTGTTTGCGTTTGCACAAAACTATTTATATCGAATTTATTTTCCATATGCTAAAATATTAACATTTTTATTATAAATTGTCAATAAAATGCTAATATATTAGCCGTTTTTTAAAAGCCAATTAAAAGGGGCAGAAAGCCGAAGCTTTCTGCCCCTTTTAGGATTGTATAAATTAAATACTATCAATACATAGGGATATAGGATACGGAAGCGGAGATAGTCATCATAATGAATATCATACAGCACGCTATCGCGCCGACCCATACGTTGCCGGTCATTTTATAGAACAGCCTGTTGAATATGGGAAGGATAAACATCATTACGACAAGCCCGAACACCATATTTACGAACAGCCAGATTTCGTTGCCGTTGCCCCAGTTGCCGTAGTACGGAGTGCCCGTAACGAAATAGCATACGTAGTTGATTAAGAGTATGAACGCAAGCCCTAAGCTGTTTGCCAGCGCGCCGACCAAAAGCACCTTCCACTCCTTCCAGCCCTCTCTGCCTATACTGCAATTCACCCTTATCGAGTTGGAAATATAGAACACGAAGATTATGGGGATATATTCGAGAGCGGTGACGAACATTCTCGCGTTCAGCGGAGCCGCCGATATGAGCATGAACCTGAAATCCTGATGGAAAATCCAGTACGACAGATGCACCAAAAGATAGAACGCGCCGAACATTATGAAGGCAAGCAGTAAGCTTTTGAGTACGTTGAAAACTACGTTCTGCCAGCCGTTGCCGCGGATTTTGATGCCGCTGAACTTCTTCCAATCGTAATCGGGGGTTATGCCCTTTGTCTTGAACATTACGTACTCGTAAAGGTTTTCGAGCGCGGTCGTACCGAAGAATATCACAAGTCCTATCGCGCCGTTTATGAGCGCCCACAAAAGTATGGCGTTTATCATACGCGCGGGGAAGGTGAAGGTAAACACGCTCGCGAGGTTGCTCGTGGGGAAGATTTCAATAGAAAGGTTTGCAAGCGGAATGTAGTCGAGGCAGGCTATTATCGCCGTCAAAATCATGCACGACCAGAAAATTACCTTGTGCGCGACCGTCTTATGGCGCACCTCCGCCGTCTGAACGGGTTTTGCCTCGGCAACGACCGTCATTGCAGGCTCAGCCGCGGGCGCTTCCGCGCCGCCGACAATAGCGCCCTCTTCCGCGCCGCTCACTGCCGCCTTTACTTTGCCGCCGTTTTTGAGAGTTGCGAAGAAAGGTATTTTCATAAGCACGCCGCAAAGCGCGATTATGAAGGTGAACGCCGCCGCAAGCGCAAGCCCGTTGAAGAATTCCTTACCGAACCAGATTTGCGAAAGTCCGCCGATATCCGAGCCGATATTCAGGCTTTCGTTGAAGAAATCAATGGTGTTAGCAATGCTGACTTTGTCGTACATTTCAAAACAGTGGTTGATATTTTCGCGGTGAACAACCCTGTACGTACCCTTTGCCATATCGCCGTAGCCGTAATCGTAAGCGACCTTATCGAAAGCGTTGGGCGCGCCGTTCACTTCGTTTATAAAGCGCAGACCTATAACCTCGAAAGCCGTCGTGTCCGACTGATAGCGATAAGCGCCCTCGTCGTAATACGCGTACGACATTGCCGCGTTGCAATTTAAGTTTTTGAATTTATTCGCCGCCGAGGTCTTTATGTAACCCGAATTATAAACGGATTTTATAATGCTTT
>DOCD01000193.1:3316-4826 GCA_003503945.1 Clostridiales bacterium
AACGGATTTTATAATGCTTTCCTCGAAGCTTGCACCCGCCATATCGGAGGCGAGCGTCACTACGTTGCCGCCGCCCTGCGAATGCCCCACCGCGCCGAAACGGTTTTTATCGCAGAATTTGAAATCGTCGGAGTTGTTGTAGACGTACTGAACGAGGTACTCGATACCGTGCGCGCCCGTCGATGAATTTTCGGTTGTGCCGCCCTGACCGCCGGGGTCGGAGCAGAACACTACCGCGCCGCGCCTTGAAAGCTCGACGCAATACTGCGCCATAGTAGCTTTCGTGCGGGTGAACCCGGGAAGCACGAACACAACGGGTGCGGGGTTTTCCTCGGTTGCGGAGGCGGGTTTATACATCGTTACCGAATACGAGGTTTCGTGTTCCTTTCCGTCGTCGGTAACCGTAAGCGGGATTGCGTACTGCTTGCCGTGGATTTTGCCTTCGTTATACGAAAGGGTCATTTCCCTCGTAAGAGTGAAATCGGATACTTTTACCGAAAAGCCCGAGGTTTCGAAGCACATTGCCGAGAACGAAGAAATTATAATCATTCCGAGCGCGACGCACATCGTTATAAAGCTTTTCGCTTTATAGAAAGGCTTTTTGCCCGCGGGGGCTTTGGCTTCCTCCTTCGCTTCGCAAGGTACGTTGCTGCGTACGGTAACTTCGTCCTCTGTTTTGCGGAAATACGCAAGCCCGCAGAGAATGAACGAGGGCGGACATACTATGCTTAATATCCAGCACACGAGCAGCTTTATATTTTCGTTTTTATCAAGCGTTACGGACTTCATTTTTTCCTTGACGGAAATCAGAACGAAGCCGTCGTAAAGGCTTACGAGCGCGAAAATAAGGAACATCCAGTACAGATTGTTTGAAAGTGCAAAGAAACAAGCGGTTACCACGAACCATAAAGCGGTGAAAACGTAATTGCAGATTGCCGCCGCTTTCAATAATTTACCTTTTAAAAACATCTTTTCCCCTCCTTACGCCGCATTGGTAGTGAAACCGCTACCCGTCATAAATTCGTATAACAGCACCGCAAGCTGATTGGGCGCGTCCTTGTGAAGCACCGCAACATACCTGTTTGCCGCCATATAATCGGAAGCCGCAACTTTGAACTTTACAAGATTATCCAGATGTCCCTTGTCGTTAGTATCGACGTTTGCACCACAACCGACTACGAAATCAATATTGCCCGCTGCCGTTACCGATGCGGCAAGTGTTGCAACGTCGGTTACATCGGGTTCGACTTTCCAATTAATTGTCAAAGAAGCAGCGTTTGAAACTTTTTTATCCAAGTATGCAGCAAAATCGGTTTTAAGCTTTTCAATTTGTTCGGGAGTAATCCACGCACCGCTTTTGTTGTTCCAGATTGATACGTTTAAAATCGTGTCAGTTACTTCAATTTTGAAATCTGTTCCGGTCATAAATTTGAAAAGTACGGTTGCAACATCATTTGGAACATCTTTATGTAAAACAGCTACATATCTGTTTGCCGCCATATAATCGGAA
>DOCD01000019.1:0-872 GCA_003503945.1 Clostridiales bacterium
AAAAAACGCCCGACTGCGTTATCGCAGTCGGGCGTTTCATAGTTTTAAACTACCTTTATTTGGCTTTTTCAATCGTAAGCGTGTACGAAAAGCTTTTGCCGTTTTCGTCGGCAAAGTTTATAAAGGGCTTTTTTTCAAGCTTTTTGGGATATGCGGGGCTGTCGTTTATGCCCCACCACGGCTCTATGCAGATGTAGTCGCCGCAAGCCTCGTTGCTCCAGAAAGCGAACAGGGGGCAGTCGGATTTAAAGGTATAAACGTATCCGTCCGACGTCTTGGCGTGAATATTCCCGCCCGAAAGCCCGCCGAGCTGAAAGGTTTTGCACTCCGCGAAAAACTGCTTATTAGCAACGAACCGTTTGAATTTTTCAAGCTTTACGGGCTCGCCGTCGAGGGGATACAGCGTGGGGTTTTCCTCGTTTTCGAACTCGACGACGGCTTCGCCGTCAGGAGCCGAAAGCCCCGGGTGACCGCCGACGTAAAAAGGTATTACGCCCGATTTCGAACGTACGGTATACGTAATTTTAACGGCGTTCTTTTTAAGCGCGTAAGACACGGTGAGCAGGAAATCGTACGGGTATGTCTTTTTCGTGACGGCGTTCGAAGCGAGTTCGAGCGTGAGCGTATCCGTGCTCGTATCGACGAGCGCGAACTCCGAGTATCTTGCGACCCCGTGCGACTTCGGGGCGAAAGTCTTTCCCTCCGCCTCGTATTCGCCCGCATGACCTATTACGGGGAAGATAACCACGTCCTGCCCGCGCCACGCTTCGCCGCCCTGCCAGAGCCGTTCTTCGCCGAGATATTTTAACGACGTCATGCTGCCGCCGTCGGAGTTTACAGAAACCGACAAGTATTTGTTTTTAAGAAAATAT
>DOCD01000019.1:1171-3502 GCA_003503945.1 Clostridiales bacterium
AAGTATTTGTTTTTAAGAAAATATATCATAAAAGCTCCCTTTACCAGTCCAGCGTCTGCCCGCCCAAAATGTGCATATGTAAATGGAACACGGTCTGCCCCGCGTCCGCGCCCTGATTGATTACGAGGCGGTAGCCGTTTTCAAGCCCGTTCTTTGCGGCGATTTCGGGAATTTTTTCAAGCATGTACTTCACCGTTTCGCTCCCCTCTTTATCCATTTCGGCAAGGTAAGCGAAGTGGGTTTTGGGTATCGCCAGAAGGTGAACCTTTGCTTTGGGCTCTATGTCCTTAAATACGAGCATTTTATCGTCCTCGTAAACCTTTGCCGCGGGGATTTCGCCCGCAGCTATTTTGCAAAAAATGCAATTTTTATCGTTAGTCATTTTTAACTCTCCTTTTTAACTCTCCTCAATTTAATTCTGAACGCGGTCAAAACCACGCAGCAGCCCGCAGTTATGCCGCAGGCGGTCGCGACGAGCGCAATCAATACGTCGTATCCCTCGAATTCCTCCGCGTTTGTAACGGCGGTCACCGCGCCCGTTCTGTCGTTGTAGCTGTAACTTATTATATCTTCCGAATCGACTTCGAAAACCCATACGCTTTCGCCGCCGAACTCGTACTCGGTGCAGAGTATTCGGCTGGGATAGCCGTCAAGCTCGACGTATATATCCGCGGGGCGGCTGAAATCGCTCGCGTAATATCCGAAATAATACACCCCGTCGAAGCCCGCGACGGCGTCTTTTTGCACCACGTAGGAAAGCTTTTTGTCGATATATCTTTCCTCTACGTTTTTCCTTTCGTCGAAGTCGTAACGCCGCTTCATATCGGCTTTAAGGTTGTAGCCGCCCTCTATGCGGGCGATAAACTCCTCCTTGCTTTCAAACTCTACCCGTCGGTACTCCATACCTATCGGCAGGGCGCAGAGGATAAGTATTATCACGGACAAAAGCGCGCAGGTCAGCGCGAAAGTAAGGTTAGCCGCGTTGGTGAAGCGCATTCTCTCGCCCATTTGCTTCGCTTCGGCGATAATGTTGTCGTTAAATCGGTTTATGTCGATTTCCGCCTCCATAATATCCGAGCGCGAGCCGTATATCATGGCGATATTTTCAATTACTCCCGCTATGGCGCAGGTGCCTATTATAACCGCGGCAATCCAGCCTTCGAGGGGCAAATCCCAGAGTATATGCAGCATTACCGACAGCGCGAGAAATAATAGCCACACCGAGCGGTACGGCTTTTCCATACGGCAGTAAGCCCAGCCAACCGCGCCCGTCCAGACGACGTGAGTGCAGAACGACGTGAGTCCGCGCTCAATAAAAACCGTCACGGTAGCCTGTATATCGCTGTGGAAAAACTCGTCCGAATAGAAGAATATATAACCCATATCCTCTATTACCGAAAACCCCGCGCCGACCGCCGCCGCAAGAATATAACCCGCGTATGGACTCTTCTGCTTAGTGAACTCTATCGCGATAATCGCGGGGATAATTTTGCTTATTTCCTCGACTATCCCCGCGATTATCGCGGACAGCCACTTGCCCTCTGCGTCTATAAGCGCGTAACCCAGCTGCGCAATCCCGCCCGAAAGCGTTCCGCCTATAACCAGCACTGAAAAGATGAGCATTAAGCTTAAATCGCGCTTGGGGTACAGCTCGAAAAGAAACACCACGAAGGGGATTAAAAAGGTTATTCCTCCGAGAAAGGTGACGGACGGCTCGTATATGGGATTGCCTGTAAGGCGCAGTATGAGCACGTTTGCCGTAAACAGCATTAAAAGCGCGAAGAAAATACGCACGTAAAGCCACGGGAACGCGCCCGATATCGCGTCGCCGTCGTCGCCGAGCCCGCGCGAGAAAATCTCTTTATACTCCGCCTTGGAATGGGCACGGAAAGTTTCCTTGAAAAAATATGTAATTTTTGCGCGTGAAAGCAGTCTTTCCCTATCCATTTGCTTCGGCGATAACTCCGTCCTTGTACAGTTTTACTATTTTAACCTTATATTTGCGCCCCGATATAAGCTTAGAGGGGACGTAAACCCTTATATAATTGCAGGTATAACCGCAGCTGTACCCGTCCTCATAGGTTTCAGCGATTATTTCGGCTTCGCCGCCGATAAACTTCGACGAATACTCGTGCGCGCATTTCTCCGCGGCTTTTAAAAGTCTGTGCAATCTTTCCGACTTTATTTGCGGAGGAACGTCTTTGAGCTTATACGCGACGGTGCCCTCCCTCGGCGAAAACGCAAACGCGTGCACGCGGGCGAACCCGACCTCTTCGATAATCGAAAGGCTGTCCTCGAAGTCCTTTTCGGTTTCGGTGGCGAACCCCGCTA
>DOCD01000088.1:0-1970 GCA_003503945.1 Clostridiales bacterium
AGGTCGGCGCCGAAGCCCGCCTCGGTAACCGTGTAGTCGGCAAGCGTCATTGCGGTATACGTGGCGCGCACGGAATTACAACCGTGAGCAATATTCGCAAAAGGTCCGCCGTGAACTATTGCGGGAGTACCTTCCAAAGTCTGCACGAGGTTGGGTTTTATTGCGTCCTTTAAAAGCGTTGCCATAGCGCCCTCGGCTTTAAGCTGACGCGCGCGGACGTATTCGCCGTTTTCGTCGACACCGACGACGATATTGCCTATACGCTGTTTTAAGTCCTTCAAATCGGTCGCAAGGCAGAGTATTGCCATGATTTCGGAAGCCGCGGTAATTTCAAAGCCCTCGCTACGCTCGTAGCTTTCGCAGCCCTTCATGCTTCCCGCCTCGCATTTTATGGTCAGCGAACGCAGAGCGCGGTCGTTCATATCCATGCAGCGTTTGAAATATACTTCTTTGATTTTAAGCTCGTTGCCGCGGAATATATGATTATCTATCATAGCGCAAAGCAAATTGTTCGCAGAAGTAATTGCGTGCAAATCGCCCGTAAAATGCAGATTGATATCCGCCATAGGCACCACCTGCGCAAAGCCGCCGCCCGCAGCGCCTCCTTTTATACCGAAAACGGGTCCCAAAGAAGGCTCCCTCAGGGCAAGGCAAACCTTTTTACCGAGCTTAGACATACCGTCGGCAAGCCCGATAGATACCGTCGTTTTACCTTCGCCGCTCGCCGTGGGGTTTATAGCCGTAACTAGAATAAGCTTCGACGAGGGCTTGACCTCTTTCAAATTAATTTTCGCCTTATACTTTCCGTACAGTTCGAGATTGTCTTCCGACAGCCCGAGTTTAGCCGCGATTTCGCGTACGTCCTTCATTTTACAGCTTTCCGCTATCTGAATATCCGTGAGCATACTTTCACCTTTAAAAATTTTCCTTAAAAAATTATACCATAAAAAGCTTTAAAATGTATATCGTTTGAAACATAAATTTCAAAAAAATGTTGTTTCGCTTGACTTAAAACAAAAATTAAAATAAAATGTTGATATTAACACAGTCCGTATTAGCCAAATACGGCAAAGGAGCAATTTATGGCGGATAAAAAACGTGCGGTAACTATGGAAAAGCTTGTCGCGCTTTGCAAAAACAGAGGGTTTATTTTCCCCGGAAGCGAAATTTACGGAGGGCTTGCAAACACGTGGGATTTCGGCCCTCTCGGTGTGGAATTCAAAAACAACGTAAAAAAAGCTTGGTGGAAAAAATTCGTACAGGAAACGCCCTATAATACGGGGCTTGACTGCGCTATACTTATGAATACGCGCACGTGGAAGGCTTCGGGGCACCTCGGCGGGTTTTCCGACCCGCTTATGGATTGCAGAAGCTGCAAAGCAAGGCACCGCGCGGATAACCTTGTTGAAGATTACTGCAAAAAACACAACCTCGATATCAAAGTCGAAAGTATGGACAACGACGCTTTGGAAAGCTTCATTGCCGAAAAGAAAATAAACTGCCCCGTCTGCGGCAAAAGCGACTTTACGCCGATACGAAAATTCAACCTCATGTTCAAAACCTTTCAGGGCGTTACGGAAGACACCGTAAATACGGTATACCTCCGCCCCGAAACCGCGCAGGGAATATTCGTAAACTTCAAAAACGTACAGCGCTCGTCGCGCCTTAGAGTACCCTTCGGCATAGGTCAGATAGGCAAATCCTTCCGTAACGAAATCACGCCCGGAAATTTCATTTTCCGTGTGCGCGAATTCGAGCAGATGGAGCTTGAATTTTTCTGCAAGCCCGGCACCGATTTGGAATGGTTCTCTTATTGGAAGAACTACTGCAAAAACTTCCTTTTATCCTTAGGGCTCAAAGAAGAAAACCTTAAACTTCGCGACCACTCCCCCGAAGAGCTTTGCTTCTACTCGAAAGCGACGACCGACTTCGAATACAACTTTGCGTTCGGCTGGGGAGAGCTTTGGGGA
>DOCD01000088.1:2290-2808 GCA_003503945.1 Clostridiales bacterium
CTGGGGAGAGCTTTGGGGAATTGCCGACAGAACGGACTACGACCTGAAACAGCACCAGACCGAAAGCGGCGAAAATATGGAATACACCGACCCCGTTACGAACGAAAAATATATCCCGTACGTAATAGAGCCCTCGCTCGGCGCCGAAAGAATGGTGCTCGCCTTCCTTACTGACGCTTACGACGAGGAAGTACTCGACGCGGAAAAAAACGACGTAAGGACGGTGTTGAGGCTTCACCCCTTCCTTGCGCCCTTTAAAGCCGCGATACTGCCTCTGCAAAAGGGGCTTTCGGAAAAAGCCGACGAAGTTTATGCAAAGCTTGCAAAGAAGTTTTCGGTAACCTATGACGTAACCGGCTCGATAGGAAAGCGTTACCGCCGTCAGGACGAAATAGGCACGCCTTTCTGTATAACTATCGACTTCGACACGCTTAACGACGACACCGTAACCGTGCGCGACCGCGACAGTATGCAGCAGATACGCCTTAAAATCGACGAGCTGGAAGCTTATATCGAAA
>DOCD01000064.1 GCA_003503945.1 Clostridiales bacterium
GGGCAACGTGCTCGGCGCGGAGCAGCACGGGCATATGGATAAAGTCGGCTATGAGCTTTACTCCAAGCTTTTAAAGGAGGAACTCACGGGAGAAAGCCAGTTTACGGCGGAGCTCGACGTCAAGGCGACGGCGTACATACCCGAAGCGTACATAGAGTCGAACGCGGGCAGAATGGACTGTTATAAACAGATAGCCGAAATCCGCACCGTGGAGGACTACAAAAGGGTATGCTTGTCCATCGAGGACAATTACGGCCCCATGCCCGACGAGGTTTTAAACCTTCTCATAATCGCGGTTATGAAGTCGTACGCGGCTAAGTTCAACATACGTAAAATAAGCGTGGACGGAACGGAGGGCTCGTTTGAGCTGCCGTCGGTAAATTCTCTCGCCGACGCAAGGCTGAAAGCCGCGCTCGACAGGTATGCGGGCAAAATAAAACTCTCTATGGCAAAAGCCCCGCTCATAATTTTCCCGCCGCACTCAAATCCGGCAAAAACAATGCTCGATATGACAAAATTTTTAAAATTTGCGGTAAGTTTTGCATATTACCCTTTAAAATGATTTGCTTTGACAGCGCAATTATTATATAATAGTAAACGGTATTTTATCGTTGGGTAATTTTCAAAATTATCTTTACCTGATTGCAGGAGTAAACTTTATGAAGAAAAAGACAATGGCAATAGCCGCTACAATGGCTTCGTGTATAGCGTTATCGGCAACCTTTACGGGTTGCTCGCTCATTTCCGTAAACAGCAAAGCGGATATGGAGCAGATTATAGCGACGGTTGATATCACCGAGGCGGACAAGTTCGACGCGAGCGGACTCAAAGATTATAAATCGGCTATAAAATCTTCGTCGGTCGTGAAGAGGGACCTTGTTTCCTATTTCCTCAACGTCGGCTATTCGCAGATTCAGAACGGAACTTCGTACAAAGATACGTTCAATATGCTTTTGGACGCGCTTATCAACAACGAGGTGCTTATCCAGTATTCCACAGTAAAGCTTCTGGAAGCGAAAGCTAAGGAAACGGGCAAGGACGCGGCTTCGGTCGTTGAAGAGTTCAATAATAAGTTCGCAAAATCCGAGGCGGAAGCGTACGAATATATTCTTACGGAAGAGGACGTCGTTTTGGCGGAGTACAAGCTGTATTCATCTTTGAATACGGCAATCGACAATTACGAAAAGACGATAATCGAGGAAGAAAACGATTACGCGGGTACCGAAACGCGTACCACGCCCACCAACCTCGACACCGAGCAGGACGACTATTATCCTCAAACCGACAAGGGCGAGCTCGATTACGGCATTTATACGGGCTACGGCAAGTATCTTCTTTCAAACAGCGGAATTTACGAAGACGAAAACGCGCTCGACGGCACCACCAAGGCTACGCGTATCAGGGCTTACAACAGCTTTTTGAACAGCCTTAGGAGGAATGACCTCGTCGACGCAGAAAAGGACGGCGACAATTTAACCGATATACTCAAACTCAGTTACGTGCAGAACGAATACGTTTCGCAGTTACAGGCGAGGGTAATAAACAGGTATTACGAAACTTACGAGGACGAGCAGGAAAAAATCCTGACGGAAGAGAGCTACATTATCAACCGTTACAATGAAATGCTCGAGCTTCAGTCCGACGCCTACGACACGGCTTCCGCGTTCGAGTCGGCTATGAGCGGTATGTCATCTACGTCGTTCATACTGTACAGCCCCGACACCACCGACAGCGAAAAGTTTGACGGTACGAACAACGGCAGGTTCGGCTTCGTTTACAACATTCTTCTTCCGTTCAACGCAAAGCAGAGCGCGCGCCTTGCCGAGCTGAACAGCATCAAGACGCAGAACGAGGACGACACCTACTTTTATAACGAAAGAAACAAGCTTTTAAAAGAGATAGAAACCGAAGACCAGCGCTCCGCATGGTTCAACGGCAAGGATAAATACGCCTTCAAGGTAGAAGACAGCAAGTTTACCGAAAACTATTTCGGCAAGGACGAAGGTAGGGAGTATCTGTTCTTCGAAAACAACCTCACCGACAGCGGCGAGGGCAAAAGATACAAAACCTTGCAGGCATACGACGGCAGATACGCCTAC
The DNA here is from genome assembly GCA_003503945.1 of Clostridiales bacterium. Lineage (GTDB taxonomy): Bacteria > Bacillota > Clostridia > Christensenellales > Borkfalkiaceae > Coproplasma. Next base: position 2,100 of record DOCD01000064.1, read on the forward strand.
AACGGCGAAGTCAAGGAAAACGAAAACGGAAGCTACACGCTTATCGGCAAAAAACTTGACATTGACGGTATGCTCGACGAGTTTTCCGCATATATTGATTTTGTACTCGGTAAGACGGGCAGCGTAGAAATCAACAAAACCGCGAATTATTACGACGAGAAAGAAAGCTTCTATAAACAAAAGGAAAACGATGACGACGAGGACGAAATAGATTTTTCCAACTTCGTTTACGCTTCGGGGCAGGTTAAGTTCGGCGACTTCGATAAGGCGAACCTGTTCAAAGAGGGTACGCTTCAATACAAGGCTATGAGCGCGGTGAACGAATTGCAGTTTGCTTACACCACCGATACGAGCGTTTTATCGCAGTACGTCGGATATTCGGTTTCGGCTTACGAAACGAGCTATATCAAGGAATTCGAATACGCCTGCAAGCAGGCGATAGCTAACGGCGAAGGCTCCTTTGCGGTATGCGCGGGCGACTACGGTTGGCACATTGCGTACGTAACCTACGCGTTCGACGTTAACGGCGGCAAGGTGTTCGGAGAGCAGCCCAACTGGGACAATATGCACGTCGAGGGTACTTTCGAAAATCTGTTCTACGAGTGGATTAAGAGCACGAGCCTTTCTGATATCACCAACAAGCGCAGGGATCAGATAATCAACGACTTCAACACCGATTCGTCGGTAGAAAAGTTCGAAAAGAGATATAAGGATTTGCTCGAACTCGACAGCCAGAACAATAATAACAATTTAAACAATAACAATAATAACGGCAACTAATGGAAATCTGGCAAGCAATACTTTTAGGACTGACGCAGGGGTTAACCGAGTTTTTACCCGTGTCGTCCAGCGGACATCTGGTATTTTTACAGAGGATATTCGGCGTAAGCCAGGGCGGACTGTTTTTCAATATCGTTTTGCATCTCGGCACGTTGGTTGCGGTATGCGTCGTTTTCTGGCGCGATATCCTTGCGCTTTTCAAAAAGCCTTTCAAAACCTTCGGCTTTCTTGTGCTCGCCTCGGTTCCCGCGGCGATATCGGGTTTTCTTTTAGAAGATTTAATCGACGAAATGGGCTCGACCTTCGCATATATCGGCGTATTGCTCGCAGTATTCTTTACGTTAACGGCAGTTGTGCTGTTTGTCACCGAATGGGTGGTTAAAAGGCGCAAAAACGAGCTTCCGCTCGGCTGGCGCACGGTTATACCTATGGGGCTTGCACAGGCGGTGGCGGTGCTCCCCGGTATATCGCGCAGCGGTTCGACAATCTGCGCGGGCATGCTTGCGGGCGGCAAAAGCGAGGACGTGGCGAAATTTTCGTTTTTAATGAGTATCCCCGTAATACTCGGCAGCTTCCTTATATCGCTTGTCAAGGGTCTTGTCAAAGGCGAAATTCAGGAAGATTTTGCGGCGGGCGGCTCAACTTACGGCTGGTGCATAGCTTTGGGCTTTATAATTTCGGCGCTCGTCGGGCTCTTTGCAATCAAGGTAATGTTGAAAGCAATACAGAAAGCGAATTATAAATGGTTCAGTTTATATCTCGTTCTGCTTGCCGTAACCTGCGTTGTGTTGCAATGCTGCGGGTTATTCAAATGACTTTAAAGGACGGCAAATCCGTCCTTTTTTTCTTTTAAAAACCCCTTTGAAATTCTTGACAAATATTGTCGGG
>DOCD01000162.1 GCA_003503945.1 Clostridiales bacterium
GAAAACCGTATTTTGGAAAGCGGCTGAGGGGATAGGCTTGGTGTAATAAATTTTTTGTGATACCTTGGAACAAATAACGGCTTGTCTATTTGACTTTGCTGTTGTTCTGATTGCAAATTTTCTTTCTATAGGGTTAATAAGTAATTCGATATAGTTTTTTTCTCCCAGCTTGCGCACACATTCAGTATTCAGCATTATTTGATTATTAGAGAACGTAATACAAGGTCTATTAACGCTGTCAAAGAATTCTGAACGTGTTATTTCAAAGCCACGCAAATCAAAGTCGCCAGCTTCAACTTCGATTTTAATTTCTTCTTGCGCGTGAGCAGTATTAACATCATTTTCATCTTCAATGTATGCGCTTTGTGAAGCATTGAAATAGTCGCCTTCTTTAAAACCTGCCCAGCGCGGGTTTATTACAACGAAGCCTTTTAAAATTCCGCTGTCAATAACGCGCAATTCTGGGAGGAAAGATTTGTTTTTATATTTTGCGTTATCAAGCATACGTTGAACAGCAATAAAATCGTCCCTTGAAACAATTGCTTCGTGGTGTTTATGATAAGTGCTTTGAGGTCTTTCCCCGCGGTTTTTAGCTGACTTATGAGTACGGTAACTTATAGTGTATGTTTTTCTGGTAACAACGTCACCGCAGTGGCGTTCATTTCTTAAAACTTGCACTACAGCGTTAGAAGTCCAATTAACATTTCCGAGATATGATTTCCGCCCGAGTGCATTGAGAGTATCTGCTATTTGTTGCGAGGAATAGCCGTATAAATACATACAGAAAGCGAGCTTAACCGTAGGGGCTTCTTCTGGATTTATAATCAGATTTCCATTTTCATCGTGAGTATATCCGAGCAGTTTTGGAGTTAAGGGAATGCCGTGGTCAAGGCGCATACGAAGTGAAGTTTCCATACTGCGGCTTCTTGTATGCGATTCTTCTTCCGCCATAGTGGCTTGAAAGGTAAGCGCCATCTGTGATTCATCATTAAGTGAAAAAATACATTCAGACTCAAAAAAAACGCCCACAGGTGGTTTTTGCTCTGCAAGGTCGCGCACAAGTCCGATACAGTCAACTACATTTCTGGCAAAACGTGAAACGCTTTTTGTAATAATCAAACTGAGCTTGCCAGCTCTGCTGTCGGCAATCATTTCATTGAAAGCATCTCTATGTTTTAAGGAAGTACCGCTTATTCCTTCATCAGCATATATCTTGATTAATTTCCAATTGGGATGTTGAATGACAAACTCTTCGTAGTATTGTTTTTGTAATTCAAAGGAAGTTGTTTGCCGAACGTCGTCTGTTGAAACACGAACATAAATACCTACGTTTTGCTGTGTATCGTTATCGTAGTAATCAATAGGCTTGTCCGCGGGTTTGTATTCATAGTTTTCTTGATCTATTTCAACATGCATGCGCTTGCGAGTTCTTGCTTTGGCGCGTTGGCGTTCCGTTTGCTTATATATATCAATCATTAGACTCACCTTTTTTCTCGGTTGCGTTTTCTGGTAAGACTTGCAAATCGGGTGTTGGTAAAAAGAATGTATCTTTCATATCATTTTTGTAATACGAGGCAAGCGTAAAAATATCTTCGGAAATAAAGTAAATACCGATAGGTGGATTTTGAGTCGCAAGAATACGAGAACATAGTGTTACTTCGTGCGGTTTCTTTGAAACGTTGGAAACTTTTTGTGTTATGATTAAATCAACTTTGCCATCGAGAGCATCATTAAGCAAACGGCACCATTCGGGCGCTGATTCCATATTGGGCGCAGTCGCACCTTCGTCTATATAAAAATCGATAATTTCCCAATTAGGACATAAAGCAACCGTATCTATGTATTGCTGCTTATGGAAAGCGAGATAATCTTCATAACGGGTTTGGTTGAAATAACGGATATAAACACCGATTTTGTAATGATTAGCAGGGCTGGGGCATTCGTGACGAATATTATTTAACCACGTTTTATGCTCTGCAATTTTGCGTGCGTGTTCAGGCGTTTCGCAAAAAAAATCAAGTTGTTGGGGAGTCCGCGCTATTTCATAAAACTTATTTATAATCTCTAATTCGTCTGCCATAAGTCCCTCTGGAAACAATTTTGTGTTAATTATAAGTTAAATGAAAGTAAAAATAAATAAACCAGCAGTCACATATGTTGACTACTGGTTTATATAATTTAAAGTTTTTTTTAGATAAAATATAAGAGCGAATGTATTCGCCGAAAAAACTAATCTTCCTTTTTGCTGTGCAAGGAAGCTTTAATTTCCTTAACAATTTTAAGGATAGATTCGATTTCTTGTGGGGAGCAATCTTTGAGCAAGTCGGCGAATTCTTGCTGGTATATCTGGTTTACGACAGGTACATTTGGACGAAGGATTGAGTCAGCCGACATTTTTAAAGTTTCAACTATCCGGCAGAAAGTTAGGATATTCATTTTCGTTTTGCCGAGTTCTATATCGCTTATATAAGGATCGGAAACTTCAATAGCAAAAGCGAGGTCGGCTTGACTTAAATTTTGCGCGGTTCTTGCGGCACGTATTCTTTGACCAATCTGCTTCAGTTCTGAATTTGAGTCCAAGATTTGACCTCCTTCGCCAATAGGCTATATTTAATTGCAATTTTATCATCAATAGTTTATAATTAGAACAGCCAATTGTCTATATAATAAACAATTGGCTATAATTGAGAAAACTATTTTTTGGAGGAATAAATAGTGGCTCTCAATTACATTTTATTAGGAAAAAGAATTAAGTCGTTGCGGTGCAAAAGGCATTTAACACAAGCGGTGTTTTCTGAAATGATAGATAAAACACCGAATTACGTCTGTTGCATAGAAAGCGGAATAAAAGGTCCCAGCCTTGACACGCTTATACTTATAGCTAATGCGCTTGGGGTAACGACTGATGTTTTGCTTGCTGAAAGTCTTGATAATTATTTGAAAGTTGATGAAAGCGAATACATAGAAATATTTCAAGACTGTACACCATATGAGCGGCGCATTTTGATTGAGAATGCTCGGTCTTTAAAAAGCTCGATGAGAGAATATCATTTTCTGAGCGGACGTAAGCAGTAGCAGTTACATTTTAAAATTGAGTTTCGCTAAAAACAATACACCAGCGGTCAAATGTTTCGCTGGCGGTGTGTATTACAGTTATTTTTCTACATTTTGCAAAAAGCCGACTACATTTTCAGTTTGGCTCTTTATTGCCATTTCAAATATGGTATAATTATCCCGAATTATGGTACGGGTTAAAAAACCGAGCTGGTATTCTTTTGAATTAAATGATTACTCTGCGCCAAGCTGTACTTCCTTTACCAAAACATATTTTGGAACGATAGAAGATTTTAATGATGTTGTTCTTGAAATACCGTTTGGAATTGAAGAAGAACTGAAAGATACTTTTGAACGCTTTGCCGCGGGTGAAAGAAAGATAATCCATAATGCAGGATTTATTAAAAAAAGATTTGCGAAACCAGCAATTTTAATTAATGAAAACAATATAGCATTTGACTCGACCGAATATAAATTCCGTAATACTTATGGATTTTATTATTATATTCGATTTGATAGGGCAGAAGGTAAGATTTACCTATTAAAGCAGGGTAAATCATTTTATGTTGTTTATCGAATGGCTTTAACAAATCCACAATTTCGTGATGAGCTATTTAGCAAAATAACTTGGTGCAATCTTGGTGATATGCTTTGCGGGCATCCCGGCATTTTAAAATACAACGATAAAGAAAAAGTATTGGTTAATATGCTGGGATTGATTGAGTCCAAGTATGATAATGAACAAAAAGCGATAGAACATTTTAATAGCTTGATTAGCTTTAATTTGTCAAAATTTTTTGAGGACATTTTTGGCGATGGATAATGAGAAAATGACAGCACCTTTAATGGCGTATTATGAAGAGCACAGCTTAGGATTTGGTCAAGACTGTGATTTAAATGAAGAATCAAAAGTATTGCTTTCGCAGTTGCTTTCCAAAGTGCAGAAAATCAAATCTTTTGATAAAAATAATGAGCGTTGGAAATTCTGGGTATCTGTTCCGCGGGGAACGTTTGAGGATTATGCAGAATTGCGTGATAGTGCTGATTATAAAACACATAAGGCTTTTGTTCAGTCATGGAAAGATTGGTTTCCAAAAGAAGTTTATTGGTATGAAGTAATTATAGTTTCTGCTAATGGCTGTGTTCTGATTTTAATTAATAATTCAGCTGTATTAAGTATTAGTCCGCAATATCAGGCTGAATGGGACAAGCGTGATTTTTCTGACTTGTTGGTTTTTCTTTCAGATGAGGTTGAGAAAATAATTAGCGGATTAAGTGCAGGAACGTATAACGAATATTTGAATTCTGTTCTTCCTTATGAGTGCCGTAAAGGCGTTATTTCAAGGGCTAAGCTCTGGGAGATTAGTTTAAAGCAAAAAGAATATTATTGCGGCTCCTTGTCCGCTGAAGAAATAGAAAAATTTGCAGATTATGACAGCAAAAAAACAGTTGAACATATCAAGGAAATGACAGCTCAACTGTATTATAATGCTTGTGCAATTTGTTATACTGCGGCGCGGTTTAATGGGCTTGACGGAATGACACCTAAGCAAATGTATCTGCGGTTTGCCGATAATCGTGATGGCGGTTTATCAACCATTGAGGACAGCTCCGTTGAAGCGTTTGAAAGATGGTTTAATCTTACAGACAAGGAGAAATGGAAAATTCAAAATCCAAGCCATATGTGGCAGATTTCTCAAGGTAGTACACATACAATAATTTGCCTATATACGGATGTCAACGAGAACGGTTACTATTTGACTTTAGCAGGCGGAGAACACTGTCGAACAGATGAAGTCGTGCGAATGTTCAATGCTTTAAGAGCAAACGGATTTCCTGTTTATTATCATTCTCACGAGCGAATTACTAAAGCATTATTAGGACAAGATGAAATTGGAATTGTGCCTTGCTTTAAAAGACCTTTTCTTTATTGGTATGGTGGGTTTAAAAATTCTGATGTAATCTCTTTTGTCCAGCTTGATGAGGAAGAATTTACTAAAGAAGAAATTGCCGAAATAGTTAAGGCGGCACAATGGTTTGAATTGTATAAGCTTGAATTGCAGGGGGATAGCCTTTGATGAAGATAATTAAAAATGCGATTAAATGCAAGCACTGTGGGGATGTTATCGAATCTACATACCGGCACGACTTTGTTACTTGCTCTTGTGGGTGTTGTAGTGTTGATGGCGGTCTTGATTATTTAAGGCGTTGTTTTATGAATTCTGAAGCTGAAGATTACATTGATCTCAGTGAAACCGTATCAGACGAATAAAATAATCAAATAATGGTTGCGGAAGGCAATTGAAGTGAGCGTAGATAGAGCTTGGTAGAGAGCTTGAGAATTTAAAGCAATAATTGATTTAAAATTTTATAAAATGCTGTTGTATTTTTCGTAGAATTGTGCTACAATAATTACAGCAAGAATAAAATGTATTAAAGGAGGCACATTGATGAATATTAAACCAATTTCAGATTTGCGAAACTACAATACTGTTTTAAAAGATTGTCAAGCTGATTCGCCTGTGTTCTTAACTAAGAATGGGCGCGGCAGGTATGTCATAATGGATGCTGAACAATACGATAGCATAATGGCAGAAATGCGCCTTATGAGCAAAATAGTTAAAGCAGAACAAAGAATAGAAAACGGTGAATCATACTTGGAGATGTCCGAGTTAAAAAAGAAACTTGGGATGTGAGGAATTATGAAATTAAAAATCAATCCACAGGTTTATGACGATTTGGTCGATATAAAAGCAAGTATAGCTGAGGACAGTCCAGAGCAAGCCGTGAAGGTTGTTGCCAAAATTTTGTCTGATATGGAACGACTTGTTGACTTCCCCGAGAGTGGAAACAAGTTGAGCAATAAGATTCGATTTGAGGTAAAATATCGATACATAATCACTTATTCGTACGCTTCGGTTTATTACGTCGAGGATGACTCAGTTATAGTTACAACCGTGTTGCATCTGGCGAGAGATTTTTCCGCAATTAAATTTGAAGATTAGTTTTAAAATTGCATAAATGTTAGGTTTGCGACTTTTTGCGACCACAAATTTTTTGTAACTAAAAACACAATATATAGTGTAATTGCTATTGCATAAAGCACTACATATTGTGTTTTTTGCTTATTTCAAGGGACTTAAAATCCTTTGACATAGAAACAACTGAATAAATATACATAAAAGTGCTAAAAATGATGCTACTGTGGCGGAATACCATAAGGACAAAAACGGTGAAGACAGATATTTTTTCACGTTCTCATGCAACGACTTTACCACAAGCAACTATCAGGTAGGAATGGCGGTATCGGATAAACCCGAAGGTCCGTTCCGTAAACTTACCGAAGCTGAGGGCGGACTCTTGTTATGTTCATCTACGACGGAATCGGAAACGATTTCGGGCGCGGGACATCACTCGTTCGTAACATTCGGCGACCAACTTTTTATCGCCTACCATCGTCATAAAGATTACATTGAGGGCGGTGACGCAAGATATACCGCAATCGACGAGGTTAAGTTTATTACGATAGACGGCGAAGACGGCGAAATGGAAGTGCCTTATGTGAACGGTCCTACCGACAGTATGCAACCGTTACCGGAAGCATACAGCGGATATAAAAACGTAGCAGACAAAGCTACGGTTACATGTACAGACGAAACGGCGGACACAAAATGGTTGAAAGACGGACTTTTATCGGTACATAAGGTTGCCGACGAAGAGTTCATGGATTATGTTCGGGAAACGTATATAAGCAAAACATCGACGTTTACGTTTGATTTCGCGGAGGAAACGAATATACGTGCGGTAATGATTTACAATTCGGCGTTTGAAAAGTCGATTTTCCTGAATATTCCCAGAATAGAGTTTACTCTTGAGGACAATTCTGTACGCGTTATCAGAGACGTGAAGTTCGACGTCGAGCAATACTGCACTATGGGCGGCGAATACGGAAATATTGTAAGATACGTCAAGTCTGGTTCTGCGGCGTTTGCGGAGTTTTACGACATAAGCGTAAAGTCGGTTAAAATTACCGTGGAAGTTCCCGAAGGGCAGGAGAGCGTAGGTATTTCCGAAATAAAAGTTTTAGGCAAGGCGTAAGGAGGAGAGATAAATGAAAAAAATTATTAAAGCAACGTTTGCGCTATGTACGGTTGCAATACTCGCGGCAAGTTTAGCGGGCTGTTCCGGCAAGGTAAACATTATCGAGGATCCTAACCCTTATACTTTTGTAAATAAGGGGCGCCCCGTTGCCGAATATGACGACGGAATGACGATTGACGGCAAGCTCGACGAAGCGTGCTGGACGTCAGAAGAACAGCGTTGGCTGTACGGCGTGGATAAACTAAACGAAAATGCAGAACAGTTTGCGGAAATCGCGTGTACGGCGTTTTACGGCGAAAAGGGAATATTTTTTGGGCTTAAAGTAGAAGAGACGGGCAATCGCATTTGGGTAAACCATACCGCGGGGCGCGACGGCGGACATATAAACAGCGCGGTAGATATGTATTTCGGTCCTGTTTTGGCTGATAAAAACGCAGCGTCCGGTCAGACTTTCGAATTCAGCTTCGTTGCGGACGGACAATACGTGTCCCGCATCAATCAGGCAGGTCTTGTAGAAATACTTACGTCTTACGACAAATTACCTGTAGTAGCAACGCAGACAATAGGCGGCGAGGTCAATACGCCGGAATGTACGGGATATGTGGTTGAAGCGTTCTTCCCTTATGTGTTTCTTGAATTTGCCGGGTGGGAAATACCCGAAGATAAATCGGAAATGGTGATAGGCATAAATCCCGTTCATATCTTCTCTTTCAGTTATAACGGAGAGTTGGATAGGGTTGACCGCTTATGGTCTAACTGGGCGCCTAATTACGGCATTGCGGGTGATTGGCTTACGCCTCATACTTATTTTCATTTCGGACAAAAAGGGCTTTTATCCTACGACTATACCGTAACTTACGGAGGAACGGGCAAAGGCACCGTAAAGGAAAAGAACGGTATGCCCTGCATATTGCAGCAGGCGGACGCCACCTTTGAGATAGACGCCATAAACGGCGCGGATATAACGAAACTCACTGTAAACGGCGTAAGCTATCTGGACGATTTGAATTATACCGGAGCCAGAGCAACGTTTACCGTAAACAACCCGACGGAAGATATCGAAATTGAAATTGATTTCGATTAATGTACAATAAATCCGTGGAAAACGAAAAAAGGTAAGGAGCAGGAAATGAAAAGAAAATCCAAAAAAATCTTATCACTTAGTATATTGTGTTCAGTTACGGTTATGTGCGGTTCGGTTGGAATACTGTCCGCCTGCAACGAACACGTGCATCATTACGAATGGAAGTATGAAGAGGGCGGCACCGAGCATTGGAAAGAATGTCCGGACGACGGCGTGGAAGAAGAGGGTTCGCGCGGAGAGCATATTTTTATCGCAGGCGAGTGCGAATGCGGCGCAACGGAGACTGTTGCGGAAAAGAAATACGGTAAAGCTCACGGACAGGTAAAACTGCGCGGAATCGGCGGTAAATACGAGTATGATTTCAGCGACGTTACCGTAGATATGGGTGACGAAGTTGATCCGGATTTTGATACGGAAACCGGCGAACTTAATATTGAAAATATAGAAGCCGGCAAAATTCATACCTTAACGATTTCCAAACCCGATTATCAGCCGTACGTGGTTTCGGTTTTGGTCGAAGAGGACGACGACGTTGAAATCGGCGGCAGCCGAGGCATGGTGTTACAGCGTGACTCGTTTGATACCACTGTGAATTGGGGAAATTACAATTTAAGCAAAGCAAACGACGAAACGGGCGAAATAAGCGTGACGAACCGACACTTTATGGTGCTGACTAAAGACAATTATGACGAAGTTGCGTTTACACTTAATCTTAACGGCTTTAAAAGACCGGGCGGCGGCATAAAACAGGGGCTGCCCCTTGTCGGCGACGACGGAAGTACCATTGAACAGGGTATAGCGATAGCGTTTGGTAAAGACGTGCTTACCGTCCGAATGGTCGGTAAAAATAAAGTTGCGTTATGGAATACCTGGCTTGCGGGCGAGTGGAAGGGCGGCAACGCGCTTTCGGGGTCGCAGGAAAAGGAACTGTACGCCTTTAAAAACGGCGAACAGTATTTGAAGGACTTTGACGCGAATAATCTTGCGCTTACGGTGCATAGAAAGGAAAACAGAATCACCGTCTTCCTTAACGGCACGTTTATCGGCGAAGGTGCCGTTGACGAAAAATATAAAGACGTTCCATGTTCGGTAGGCGTTATCGGACATAACGCCGTTGACGATATTTCGTGGAAGCACTGGAATTTCACCGTCGACAGCGGAAATAAAGCGGTAACTTTAACCAATAACACTGCGACAGATGCTCACGGTACAATTACCGGTATACCTGAAAGCGTGAATTTCGGCGATAGAGTAACGCTTACTGTAAACCCTGAGACCGATTATAAACTTTCAGCATTGCTTATAAACGGTGTAAACGTAATTAAAGATCTGCACGGCAATTCTTACAGCTTCGTCGTAACTAAGGATACTACCGTAGAGGCGCAATTTGCAAAAATAGTGTACAGCTCCGTAAATGCAACCGTAAGCGGTAAGTCGTTCGGTAAAATAACCGCTCTGCCGCAGGGTACGGATGTTACTCTGACTTCTAACGGCTTTGACGATATTACGACGCAACTGGCGGCTGACGGGCTTAAAATAGACAGAATTTCCGCAGGCGTGTGGACAGTTAATATAGAAGGGTATCTGCCCGTCGAAATTACCGTTGCAGACGGCGCAGTGTACAATGCGGAAATCACGCTCGAACGCGACCCGTTTGATACCACAGTTAACTGGGGCGAGTTCGAATTTGAAAAAGCCAACGAAGCAAAAGGTAACTTCGGAATATCAAACGATTGCTTCCTTATATTGTCCAACGAAAGGTATAACGACGTTGCCGTAACTATGTATCTGAACGGCACGCAGCCTTGGAACGGCAATTTGGAACAAGGTATAGCCATTGCTTTCGGCGGTACAGACGTGCTTACCGTCCGAATGGTCGGAAAAAACAAACTTGCTTTGTGGAATACGTGGCTTGCAACGAGCAACGATTGGGGAAAGGGCAACAACGCGCTGACAGGGTCGCAGGAAAACGGCGAAATGTATATTTTCGACGTTGACGGACCGTATCTTGAAGATTTCGAAGAGGGCAAGCTTGAGTTAACTGTATATAGAAAGGGCAACGAGATTATCGTTTATCTTAACGGAAAGATGGTCGGACGCGGCACGGTGGACGAAAAGTACAGCGATGCAGAATGTTCGGTAGGCTTTGTAGGACTAAATATGTCTAAGACAATGAAGTACTGGGATTTCACGGTCGAAACAGATAATCTGCCTGAAGTCCAGAAGTTTACCGTAACCGATATTACGGCTGACGATGCGCACGGTACGCTCGCAGGCGTTCCTGAAGGAAAGCAGGATTTTGGCACGAGCGTAACTATAACAGTAACTCCCGAAACCGATTATAAACTTTCGGCGTTGCTTATTAACGGCGTAGACGTATTAAAAGACATTGAAAACAACCAATACACTTTTACCGTAAAAGGCAACACAACGGTTGAAGCCCGTTTTGAAGAAATAATATACAGTTCCGTGAAGTCGATTGTGAACGGTAAATCGTTCGGCAAGACTGCCGCTTTGACTGTCGGCACGCAGGTCACGTTATCTCAAAACGGTCTGGAAGATATTGTAAAAGCGATTACGGCGAACGGGCTTGAAATCGACAAGCTGTCCGCGGGAGTCTGGACGGTTAAGGTAGATGGCTATCTGAATACCGAAATTACCGTGATCGATGGCGCAGAATACAGCGACACAATAGTATTGGAACGCGATGCGTTCGATACCACCGTAAATTGGAACGACTACAACTTTGAAAAAGCTAACGAAGCGCTCGGTGAGTTCGGAACAAACAGCGATAATTTCCTTGTGTTGACTAATGAAACGTTCGATAAAGTCGCATTTACGATATATCTCAACGGTAAACCGACCGATAACGTTAAGGGGCAGCAAGGCATTGCGCTCGCATTCGGCAAACAAATAATAACCGTGCGTATGGTCGGCAAAGAAAAGCTGGCGATATGGAATACCTGGATTGCAACCGATCATTGGGGCGGCAGCGCAATAGACGGAAGTACGGAAAATGCCGATTTGTATAGTTTCAGTAGCGAAAGCGGTGCGGCATATCTCACGGCTTTTGACAAGGGCGAACTTAGGCTTACCGTATTAAGAAAAGGACATCAGATTTTCATCTATCTCAACGATAACTTTATCGGTAGCAGCTCGTTTGCGGAAAAATACGATACTGAAAAATGTTCGGTAGGTTTTATCGGACACAGTATGGAAAGTTCGTGGAAGTATTGGAAATTCAAGGTAGAGGACGAAATACCCGAATTTACAGTTACAAACAACACGGCATCCGATGCCAACGGCAGTTTAACAATAACGGGCGTGACCGGCGGCAAAGCGGAATTCGGCGAAACTGTAACGCTTACGCTTAGTCCTTCCGACGGTTACAAAATTTTAAAGCTTACAGTGGGCGGCGAAGATGTGACCGACCGCTTAAACGGCAGCGCATACAGCTTTGTAATAGGCAAAGATACCGAGGTGAAAGCAGAGTTTGCGCAAATCATTCCGGGTTCTGTTAACGCCGCGATAAAGGGTTTGTCGTTCGGCAAAACAACTAATTTAGTCGGAAAGCAGGTAACGCTTTCTTCAAACGGCTTAGAAAACGTAACTACAACCGTTACCGAAGACGGAATTATTTCAATTGATTCGATACCCGCAGGCGTTTGGACGATCAGCGTAGAAGGTTATTTGCCCAAAAACATTACCGTGCTTGAAAACACAGCGTACAATACCGAATTAGTATTTGAGCGCGACGCATTCAACACTACGGTAAACTGGGGCAAGTTCAATTTCGATAAAGCAAATGCAGAAACGGGCGAATTCAGTGTGGCTAACGAATGTTTCCTTATACTGTCGAACGAAACTTATGACGACGTTGGTGTAACTATGTATCTCAACGGAAATCAGCCTTGGAAAGACGACATAGAACAGGGTATTGCAATCGCGTTCGGGAAACAGGTCATAACAGTCCGTATGGTAGGTAAAAATAAGTTAGGGGTTCTCAATACTTGGATAACCGGTTTTTGGGACGGCAGCGGAGCAATCGAAGGAAGCACCGAAAATGCAGACCTGTATTATTTCAGTGGTGAAGTTGGTGAGGCATATCTCACGGCTTTTGACAAGGGCGAACTCAGGCTTACCGTATTGAGAAATGGACATCGGATTTTTATTTATCTCAACGATAACTTTATCGGTAGCAGCTCGTTTGCGGAAAAATATGATACTGCACAATGCTCGATAGGTTTTGTCGGACACAATATGGAAAAATCCGAAACCGAACCGAATAAGACGTGGAAATTTAAGGTTATCGACGTTCCCGTTGTTACCGTTGAAAACAAAACAGCCGAAAACGCAGGCGGGACTATTTCAATAACCACAGCTGACGTAAAAGTAGGCGATACGGTTACGATTACCGTTGCTCCCGATGATACTCATATTCTCGGCAGTCTTACGGTTTCGGGCGGGGTTACTCCCGTATTGCAATCGGATGGAACATATACTTTTATCGCAACGCAAAAACAGCACACCGTAACCGCAACGTTTACAGAGAAACCCGCTACCGAGGTTGTAGCAGATATAACCGGTAAAAAGTTTGATAATTCTCCGGTAATCATTGCTAATGATACAGACATTGTATTTACTCCCGAAAGCGGCGCGCCCTTAACGCTTAAAGTTGTGGACGGGAAGGTAAAAGGCACACTTCTGCCGGGAACATATACGGTTACTGCGGACGGGTACTATGCAACGACCGTAACGGTTACTGAAAGCTTTACCGTCGAAGAAACGATAACGCTTGAAAAGCTGATATTCGAAACAAACTCTATCAATCATAGCGATACTTACCTGCAAGGCGCGGCTAATACAAATCCCGAAAAAGTAGTTGCCGACGCAAACGGTAAAATTTACGAGTGGTCGATTGACGAATTCGACGATGTTGCCGTTACGTTCACGTTTAAACGCATAGGCGGCGGTGTTCAGGGAATAGCAATGAATTTCGGCGGAAACGACAACAAATCGGTTATAGTCCGTTTTGAAAATATTATTAAAGACGGTATAGATCAAGACCAGACGAAAGTGCAATGGTGCGGAATGCCTCACTGGGGAATGTCGAATATAAACGGCGACTGGGATTTCAGCGGTGACGGCGCAGGGGACGTTACTCCGTTAAATAGCGATTTGTATGCGAACTACAAAGGCGCAGGCTTAAAACTTACGCTTGTGCGTAAGGGAGGATACGTTTACGCTCTTGTAGACGGTAAGCTGTATTCTTCGCAAAGAGTTTTTGACTATACAAACTGCAAGTTAAAGTTTGCGCTGTTTGTAGAGCAGGCTACGGCAGGTTATGAAATTCCCTTTGAAATTACAACCGACGTTGATGCGGTTCTTGCAAGCGCAGGTTATACTCTCTCGGTATTTAACGGCTACAACGGCGAATGGACGAAAAGCGAAGGTAAACTTACGGCAAAAGGCGATGATTGCTATGCTCAGTTTACTGCGCCCAACGGCACGGTAAAAGAGTCGGCGACTATTCATATCAGCAATCAAAACGGCGGAGATCAAGGGTTCGTATATCAGTTTGCGGACGGCAAATATCTCGGCGTGCGTTATCAGTACAACGAAGGCAACTATAAGGTTCAGTATTTCCCCGATCCTTCGTTCCTTACGCAACATTCTAACTCGTTGACAGGTGAGTGGGGATGGGAAGATTTGTATTTTATGTCGGAGGACGAGAAAACCGAATTTGACTCTAACGGATTTGACCTTACTTTTATCCGCGACGGCAATACGTTATATACGCTGCTTGGCAATAAAGTTATCGGTACAAAAGAATTGGACACAAAATATGCGGATATGGGCGGCGCGATGTTTGTTACGATAACCAAAGCGGTGGGGGCGGAATTTACGTACAGCCACGCTTCCGGCGATGACGTGACCGTTCCCGAAAATTCGGGACAATAATAAAACAATTCGGCGGGGTCAA
>DOCD01000174.1:0-176 GCA_003503945.1 Clostridiales bacterium
AAATGCCTTGTGCTTTTTCTATGCCCACCCAAGAGAACCCACCCTGTGAGCCGCTAAAACGGACTGTCGCCGTCATCGTCAAGCGGTATTAAGGTTATAGCCTTTTCTTTTAATTTGCCCGTGTGCTTGCTTACGGGCGTTTCCTTGCTTATATCGAAATTATATACCGCCGTTAT
>DOCD01000174.1:462-4087 GCA_003503945.1 Clostridiales bacterium
AATTATATACCGCCGTTATTCGCCGTAGGAACGCCGCCCAAGATTTAGGCTCTGTTTGCTGTATATTTTTGTATTGCTCCGTAAGCGGTATATTTGAAACTATATACACAACCTCATAACAAGCAACGCGGTTGAATTGCCGCCCGCGTATTCGGATAGGCTGTCCGTCCAGATAGTCCAGTATTTCCGAGATTTTGAACGAGCTGCGGAACTCATCAAGGAATAATACTTTTTCGCCGTTGTAATCGTCTATCCAGCCGAACTCATAATTCGTTGTTCTGTAAACGTCGTCATAGCCGTGCTTATTGAAGACGTAACTCGTTTTACCGCACCCCGCAGAGCCGTATATATAATAAACCTGCATTTTACGGAATTGCCGTTTATACTTGTATTCCAAATATGCTTGTCTGTATTCTTTCGCCCATTTCATAACGTGTATAAAGCGGTTGCCGTGCTTTTTTGAAAGGTCGTAAAAACTCATATCGTTTTCTATATCGCGCATTATATCGGTTAAATCGGTGCGTTCGCCGTCCTCTATAAATTCGCCGTATTCGTAGTATGTAGGACTAATTCGCGTTTCCTCGTCCATACAGTATAAGCGGGCTTGCGTTCGTTTGGCTTTACGTTGTTCAATATGCGCGTCAACGCCTATCGTCTTTTTAGATAGATATTTTTTAATGGTAGTAAACCATTTCGGTTGAGTGAACTCAAAATACCCTTGATAATGTTCCGTTCCCGTTTCGGGGGCGCGTTCGCGCTGAAATACCGCATAACGTAAATCAGATACTGTTTGTAAGTACGCCAAAAATTCTTGCTCGTTTTGTACGGGGTTATTTATAGTAAAGCACCAGTCGCGCGCTTGCTTATTCTTTTTGGGTTGTTCGTTCGTTTCGTCCGTAACGGACAAATCTATTTTAATCTTGTTATCGTCCATATTAAAAACTCCCTTATTATTGCCGTCAACACGTACAATATGACATAGTGGCGTGGTAATACTATACGCCACGCGCGGGCGGCAAGCCGCCCGCGCACGTTGTCGTTTTATTTGCGTTGGCAAAATAATCGCTTAATTGCTTTTGGTTGCGCTTTATCATAATTGCCGATATGCGGTGCATAACGCTTTCTTGCGTTTCCGTCATACCGCTTTTATTCGTTTCCGACACCTTGACATACAAGGGTACGTTTATCATAAGAGAGCCGTCCTTTTGGCGTAATGCGATATACGCAACGGCTTGATACAATTCTTTTTCCATAATGCTATGCCCCCAAATGTTTCCGCAAATGCTTGTACACCGTTTTCATTTGTTGAGATATTGCCGATTTAGATAACCCTTGTTCTCTTGCGATAGCGCGAAATGTCTTTTCCTCGAAAAATGCTTTTCTTATAAGCTCGCGCCGCTTGTCCGTAAGGCATANNCGTTGCCGTTTTATTTACTTTTGCAAAGTAATCGCTTAATTGCTTTTCATTGCGTTTAATCATTATTTCCGATACGCGGTGAATAACGCTTTCTTGCGCTTCCGTCATACCGTTTTTATTTACTTCCGACACCTTGACATACAAGGGTACGTTTATCATAAGCGAGCCGTCCTTTTGGCGTAACGCGATATACGCAACAGCTTGATATAGTTCTTTTTCCATAATGCTACGCTCCTAAATGTTTCCGCAAATGCTTATATATCGTTTTCATACGTTGCGATATTGCCGATTTAGATAAACCTTTTTCTTTTGCGATAGCCCGAAAAGACATTTCTTGAAAGTACGCCAGTTTTATAAGCTCGCGTCGCTTGTCCGTAAGGTACGACATTGCTTTTCTTACGCTTGCGATATTCTCTTTTCGTATGTATAAATCAAGAGGACTTTCCGAACGCTTGTCCTCGAAGTCTATTCCCATATCGGTAAAGTAGTAAAGCGAGGTATGCCGCCGTGTTTCTTTCCAATGATTTCGTTTTTCTTGTTGTAGTAATTCCAAGTGTATCAAATATATTTCTTCCGTAACCTCGACTTCATTTGTAGTGCCGTCCGCGAATTTATATTTGATTGTCTGCATAGAATAACCTCCACCTATAAGCACGGCGGAGGCATAGCGGCAAGGTTTTTTGATAAAATAAAAAAAGCCCGACAAACTTTCAGACTTTTTCAGCCTTGAAAATCTGTCGGGTTTTACTCTTTCACAGAGAGCCTTAACACCTTTAACAAACGCCAGCCGTAACCGTGCGTGCGATTACTGCCCGATATTTCTTTGTGAGGGAATAGGTGTTTCTATGAGGTGTCTATGTATAAAAAAAGAATTGAGTGCGCCATTTATTGCTCCCGAAAATAAATTTGCAGTTTTACTTTCGTACACTCAATTCTTTATTTTTGATAAAGATTTATTCGGTTGTTATTCTTTTTCCGATATGATTTTTAGAATAGTGATTTCGTCGCCCTTTATTGATATTCGTAGTTTTAACCTACATTTCGGACAGTATATTTCCACGTTCGAGCCGTCGCCAGCTTTTAACAATTTATACCCGCAGCCGGGGCAGACAATGTAAGAGGTCATATATGACCGCTTACTTTTTCTTTACGGGGAAACAAACTTCTGTTATATAATCTTCCGAATTTTTTGTTTCATAAGGGCTTTTGTGGTATATCCAAAATGCTGCCCCATTAAACTCATAGCCGTGTTCATTTGCCCATTTAGCGATAGCCTCGTTTACGGCAGCAATTTGTTCATAACCGTCTTTGAATATACACGCCGCAACATTAACGGGTGGAATGGCTTTGAATTTAACTTCGCTGGTATCAGTGTACTTGCCCTCAACGGCAAAACGCACCTCTACATCGGCATTGCTTTCAACAAATTCCTTGTCGTGATAGACTGCCATCGAATAGCAAGGTGTAGTAGCCTTGCATTTTTGTTTGCCAATTTCTGGCATAAGCAACTGCCAAAGTTCGCCCTCTGCCATATAGTTGGCTATAACTTTGCGAACGCTTGCGACATACAATTCGGGAACCGTTTTTAGGTTTACAACATAATTCATAAAATTACCTTCCTGTTTAAGATTTTTTATTGTGCTGTCAATAAAATTTATCCGTTCACGAAGTTCAATTTCCTGCGACGCAAGTTCTGTCCGTTTGATTTTTAATATTTTTTCTATTTCGGTATAATCGTCAAAATGCGTAAGCACTTCTTTTATAGCCGACAGTCCGAAACCAAGATTTTTCAACAGTTGAATTTTGTTTGCAGTTAGAAGTTGCGCTTCGTCATAATACCTATAACCCGTCCATTCGTCAACGGTAGTGGGTTTTAGTAAGTCTATCTCGTCATAATGTCGTAACATACGAATTGTTATGCGCGATAGTTTGGAAAAATCGCCTATTTTCAGCATTGAAACACCTCATACAAGTATGAATTTTTTGAGCTCGCGTTTATTGTAAAGCCTACCATAATGTGAGTGTCAAGAGATTATTAAAAACTTTTTCATTTTCTTTCGTGCTTAACGACGGCTAAAATTCATCTGAAAAACAAGCAAAAATACCAGTTACCAACAAACTGATTTTTCAGCCCCGAGCAATGGCACGAACGGAAACGCAGACGAAAAAAGGCTATACAGTTTTTTACAGACTGTATAGCCCCTCATA
>DOCD01000078.1:0-10369 GCA_003503945.1 Clostridiales bacterium
AAAGACTTTGCCGAATGGCAAAAATCACAACTTAATAAAAAATCAAAGAATAAAGAATCCCGTTAAACTGTATAGGGATAGCCGCCTTTAAGACGGAATAAAGAATACCGCCAAAGCGTGCGGTATATAAATGAAAGACATTATCTAATAAAGATAGGAACGCCGATGAACCTACATAAACGGCAAGTGGGCGGAGCCAATTTTGACTCCGCCCACTTTTTATTTAATAAATTTCTCTAAATCTTCCATTGAAATTATTATTCCAACGGTTTTTCTAATCATAAAAAAGTTCAAGCTATTAAGACTTGGCTCCGCTTGTTGGACTTGAAGCGACCGACCGAATTTGAAAAACGCCGAAAATTGCCCAAAATTGCCCTAAAAACAGGCATTTTTGACCGATTTTTACGCAAAAATCAATTTATGCGACAACCATGCGACAAAATAAAAATGTATAAAATTTAAGAGAATTTAACCGCAAAACACTTTTATACTTTCTGCCTTACAACTCCACTGCTATCATTTATAAACTTTTATTTAGCAAATCACTTCGATAAAATATCGCAAATCATTTCATTAAAATTGCGCAAATTATTACAGTTTTTGCTTTACAAATCCATAAACATAAGATAAAATGGTTACAGGAGTCAAACTATGGAATATAAAAAACGTATTGTTGACAACTTACTGGATTTAAAGTTAGAAGCATTCGGTGCAACATTAATAGTCGGTCCAAAAGGTTGTGGAAAAACAACGTCGGCAAAGCAAAAAGCAAAGAGCTTTATTGAGTTTCAGGACGAAGAACAGCGCGAAAATTTGCTTGCAGTTTCTAATGCTGCACCGAGCAAACTTTTGATAGGCGAAAAGCCAAGACTTTTTGACGAGTGGCAAGACGCCCCCAAGCTTTGGGGAACGATAAGAAAATCGGTTGACGACGAAGGCGAAAACGGCTTATATATTTTGACCGGTTCCTCCTCACAAGAGATAGAAACACCTCACACCGGAACATTGCGTATAAGCCGACTTATAATGTACCCAATGAGTCTTTATGAAAGCAAGGATTCTAATGGAACTGTATCTTTAAAAGAATTGTTTGCCCAACCTGAAAAATTTGACGGATGCGTATCGAATTTATCCGTTGACGGAATCATTTTTGCTATTTGCCGCGGTGGTTGGCCCAAAAGTTTAACAAATAAAACCGAACGTTCACAATTGGAAGTTGCAAAAGATTTATACAGACAAACCTACTCCGTTGACATCTCTAACATAGATAAAGTTAAACGAAACCCCAGATGGGCACAAGCAATACTGCAATCATACAGCAGAAATATCTGTACGTTAGCCGAAACCAAGACACTTTTAGGCGACGTAAAAGCGAACTACGATATAGGACAAACAACATTTTTCGAATACATCAATGCATTAGAAAAGTTGTATATCATTGACGATATAGATGCCTGGTGTCCGGCAATTCGCTCTAGAACAGCAATTCGTTCTTCAAAAAAACGTAATTTTATTGACCCTTCTATTGCCGTTGCTGCTATGGGATTATCACCCGAATATTTTAATCTTGACTTTAAAACGTTGGGATTTTTGTTTGAATGCTTATGCATAAGAGATTTGAAAATCTACTCTTCAGCCTTTGACGGAAGTATATCTTACTATCACGACAGATATGGATTAGAAGCTGACTGTGTATTACACCTAAACGACGGCAGGTACGCTTTAATAGAATTCAAGCTAGGGGCAAATGAAATAGAAAACGGCGCAAAACATCTAAATGAAATAGAAAGACTTATTAACGAACATAACGAAAAGCAAACACAGTGTCCAATACGGTTGCCGAATTTGAAAATTATTATAACAGGCACAAAGTACGGATACAAACGAGACGACGGAGTTTTAGTTATTCCCATAGGTTGTTTGAAAGACTGAAAATTATAAAAAAGCCGACAGATTATGATGCTGTCGGCTTTTAATAATATACTACTTAAGTAAGAACATTAAATTCATAACGTATATAATGAGTTTTTACGCGATTTGCTTTAAATAAAGACCAGAGGAATATATCAATATTCACCGCATTAGGAAAATACTAAAGTGTTCATAGCTATTATCTGATCGTTATCGCCTGCAAACTCCCGCCAACCCATAGTACTTGCCGCTTACACGCAAACCCTTGCATTTACCGCCGTATTTACTCCTGTTCCAGTACAGGTTGATTGTTTTTCTGTCTTAACTTGTTGAACTCTTCCAAAGCCGCAGCTTCTTTTTCTGCTTTTTTCTTGGCTTTAAGTTCTGCCTTTTTGGCTATTTCCGCTTTCTGTTCTTCTGTAAACGCTGCTTCCTTTTCCGCCTTGGCTTTAAGCGCCGCTGCTTTCTTGGCTTCCGCCGCCTGCTTTTTAGCTTCCTGTGCGGCTTGCTTTTCCGAAAGCATCTTTTGGTATGCCGCTTCCTGTTCTTCAAAGTTCAGGCCTTTCTTTTCGCACTTCTTTTTAAGCTCTGCTTTTCTCGCTTCTTCAGCCGCCGCTTCCGCTTCTTTTTCTTCCGCTTCAAGCTTGGTTGCCGGGACTACGTATTCTACTCCTTCAGCCGCCGCTTCCGCTTTATGGTTCATTTCTATTGCGCGTTTATCTATAGCAGTGAACTTTTCCACGCCCATGAATATGAAAATTATAACTATTACCGCATAGCAGATTGTTTCTCCGCCGATAAATATCCATTTCATCGCTTCCTGAATTGCCGGTGTCGCTATGATGTTCTGTTCTGCGTTATATCCCGTCAGTCCCAGCATTCCGTTTAATATTCCCGTAGCTATGCCCGTCATTCCTGCCATTATTGCACCGTAGATAGTCATCGTAAAGCCGTCCGTTCTGAACCCGTGCACCGCTTCCTGATGGTCCAATATATCCGCAAGCAATGCCAAAGAAAGATACATCGCCGGCGTCGAGCCCAACGCTTTTATTACGAACGACGTAGTTACTACGTAGAAATTTGTAGGCGCGATAAAACCTATCGCTCCGCCTATTACCGATAATACCGCTCCGTAAAGTATTGCCTTGCCTTTGCCTATCTTTGTCGCAAGCGGCCACGCAATTACCATTCCCAACGCCGTTGGTATTGCGCCTATTATTGACAGCGTGCCGTGGAAGCCGCCGCCTATATCGGTTGAGTGCCCCATAGTGCCGTTGGGAAGCTCGCCCTCGAACATTGCCTGACAGTAGTAAAGCTGCGACACGTTTTTGAGCATACCGCCCAGCTGATAAAGGAAGAAGAATATAATTATTATCCACCAGAACTTATCCTTAAAGCACGCCTTTGCCTGCTTAGAGATAGGCTCCGCCTTTTTTCTGTTGTCTAAGAGCTTGTTCGCAAACGACTCCTCCGTAATCCTTTCCCTCGTGAAGAAGTACTCGATAAGCACGCCGATTGCCGTAATTACTATGAGCGCGATAACGAACACTCGCCATGCGTTCTGCGAGGCGACCGCGTTCGTAACGCCGTTGTCGTCGGTTATGAACAAAAACCTTAAAAAGAAGGGCAGCACCATCGAGCAAAGCCCCATCGCCGCGAGCGCGGTGGCGTTGGATATGGTTGCAAGCAACGAACGGTCTTTACTGTTGCGGGTGGAAAGGTTTACGAGCGCCGCGTGCGAGGTGTAGTAAAAAGGATACGCGACCGCAAACCAGAGGTTGTATCCGAGCGCAAGCATTACGAGCGTAACGGTCTGCGTGGATTTGTTCGTACTTATATCTCCTACGCCGGGGGCGAATGTAAATAAAATCAATAGCGCGAGTATGCTGAGCGGTATAGATACCAAAAGCAGAGGTCTCGCCTTGCCCGCCTTGGTTTTGCACCTGTCCATAAGTCTGCCGACGAGTATGTTGCCCGCGACGACGAATATGACCGATATTACGGGAAGCAGCGTGAAAAAGGTTTTCGCCCACGAGTTGATATTCAATACGTTCGTCATGTACATATTGAGATATCCCGACAATATCGAGTTTGCCAGAAGCGCGAGCGTGGGGCCTATAAAGTAACCGAGTCCGCCCTCCGGAAAAATCTTTGCGTTTGCCGACTTCACTTTCGTCGATAAAAGCGGAGTTTCAAACAAAGATTTTTTTTGCTTTTTTTCTTCCATACAATTTTCCTCCTGTATTTTTGGTTTATTTTAAATTCAGAAAATCCTTTCTGCAATTCACCTTGAAAAGGTCGACGAGCTTTAACATATCCTCGTCCTTAATGGTGTTAATCCTCGGAAGATGTGCGGTAAGCATATAAATCTGAGCCGCTTTTTCAACCGTTTCGATAAGCCCGAAGGTTTCGTCCATAGTTTTGCCCGCGCCGTATATGCCGTGCATCGCCCAGACGACGAGGCGGAACTCCTCCATTTTTTTGGCGGTTGCTTTGCCTATTTCGTCCGTGCCGCAAAGCATCCACGGAAGAATGCCTACGCCGTCGGGGAATACCACTATGCACTCGGTGCACATTTCCCAGAGCGTGTGAGTGAGCTTCTTTTCGTCCAGCTCGTGCACATAATTCATTGCAAGCGTGTACGTGGGGTGTGAGTGGATTACAACCCTGTTTTCGGGGTCGACTTTGAGCCTTGCGATATGGCTCATCATATGCGCGGGGAATTCGGAGGTCGGTCTGCCGCCGTCCGCAAAGCCCCATAAAAGCTCCACGCCCTTTCCGTCCGCCGCTATCCTTACTATGCCGAGGTTGTTTTCGGGGTCGTCCTCCACGTTCTTGAAATACCTGCCCGTGCCCGTCACGATAAATATTTTGCCGATTAAAGGCGTTATGTCGAAGTCCGCCGCGTTTACGCCCATTAAAGGTATCGTGCGGATAACGCCGTTTAAATCAATATACTCCGCAACTTGCTTTTCGTCAAGCAAATAGCTTATGTTGCCGCCGTTTCTTTCGTCCCAGCCAAGGCGATACATATTTGCCGCCGTCCCGCACATTTCCCGTACAAACGGCGCCGTCTTTATATCCTTTAAGGCGCGGGATAAATTTTTTCCCGCTTTTTTCAAATCGTCCATAAAGCCCATTTTTATTTACGCTCCTTTAAAATTTCTTTTTCGTATTTTTTTATTTCGGAAAGATAATCCTCCGAAGCATTTTCCTGTCTTAAATATTCCTTCCATACCGCGCCGAAGGGCAAAGTTTTGTACTCCTCCTGCTTCACCATAAGTGCGGTGAAATCGGCTTTATCCTGCAAAGCTTTAAGCTCTTCGTGGTTTGTAAGCAGCGCGTACAGCAAAGCTTTCTGCATAGCCCTCTGCCCCGTTACCCACGCCGAAATGCGGTTAATCGAAGCGTCGAAATAGTCCAGCCCGATTTTCACCTTTTCGGTTGCGTCGTTTCTTACTATTTCCTTTGCTATCTCTTTGAGTTCGTCCTCGAATAAAACGACGTGGTCGCTATCCCAGCGCACTCCGCGCGTTACGTGCAAAGCGACGGTATCGTAGAAAGCTAAAAGCGCGGGAATTTTATCCGAAACATATTCAAGCGGGTGGTAGTGTCCGTTATCCAACAGACAGCAGATATTATTTTTCGCCGCGTAGTTCTGGTAGAATTCGTTGCTGCCTACCGTGTAGCTCTCGACGCCTATGCCGAACACCTTGCTTTCCACCGCCACGGTAACCTTGCTTCTGTCATAACCGCAAGCGAGGATTTTATCGAGGCTGTCCTTTAACCTCAGGCGCGGGGTCAGTCTGTCCGCGGGCACGTCCTTGAACCCGTCGGGTATCCATATGTTGACCGTGCACGGATTTTTGAACTCGTCCGCAAAGTACTCCGCTATATGCAGGCAGGCTATGCAGTGCTCAATCCAGAAATTCCTTATGCCTTCGTCGGGCGAGGACAGGGTCAGCCCGTCCTTTACGTTTTTATGCGAGAACATAGTCGGGTTGAAATCGATGCCGTCGAGCCCGAGCTCCTTTGCGAACTTCACCCATTCGGCAAAGTGCTTTGGCTCGTATTCGTCGCGGTCGACGGTTGCGCCCACCGCGTAGCTTGCGTGCAGGTTAAGCCGCTTCTTGCCCGGCATTAAAGAAAACGCTTTCCTTATATCCGCTTTCAGCTCCTCGAAATTCCTCGCCCTGCCGGGGTAGTTGCCCGTCGTCTGTATACCGCCCGAAAGCGCGCCGCCGCCGTCAAGCCCGACTACGTCGTCACCCTGCCAGCAATGGATTGACACGGGGATATCTTTAAGTTTTGCTATTGCCGCTTCCGTATCAACGCCGTAAGCCGCATATTCTTTTTTTGCAAATCCGTACATTATTTAACTCCTTTAATTTGTATTTTTAAATTGCCGATTGCAGAAGCCTCTATCGGCAACGCAATTACTTTGACGTTACATATTTTTTCGGTCATTTCGTTCAATAGCGTATTCTTCGCGCCGCCGCCGACTATATACAGCTTATCGAACTTTTTGCCGGTGTTTTCCGACAGCTCTTTGAGCGCTTCGCCGTAGCTCTTCGCAAGGCTCAAAAACGCGCAACGGAAGTAATCGCCGCAGCTCGCCGGCCTTACGTGAAGATAAACATCGAACTCCTGCTTCATGCTTTTGGGGGCGAGGAAGGTGTCGTCGTTGACGTCAACGGAATAGTTAAACGTGCTCTCCCTCGCTTCTTCGACAATCTGAGTGAAAGTTTTTTCGGGGCACAGCTCGTCTTTTAAGCGGTTGACTATCCACATACCCATAATATTTTTCTGGTATCTGAAATATCCCGCGCCGCCCTCGTTGGAGTAATTCGCCTTGCGGCTCTTGTCGTCGGTTATCGCATCGGGCACTTTCAGCCCCAGAAGCGACCACGTGCCCGAGGATATGTACGGGCTGTCGTCCTCTATGGGTATGCCCTCGACCGCGCTCGCGGTGTCGTGCGTAGCGGGGAGTATGACCGTCGCGTCGTAGCCGATTTCCCTTTTAATCTCTTCCGATAGCTCGCCAACTACAGTTCCCGGCTGCGACAGCTCGCCGAAAAGTTTATTGTTTAAACCTAATAACCCGATAATATCCCCGTCCCATTTATGGGTTTTTGCATTTACGAGCCCCGTCGAAGTAGCGTTTGTGTATTCCTGCTTCTTTACGCCCGTAAGCAAAAAACCGAGGTAGTCGGGCAGCATAAGCATGCTTTCCGCTTTTTCTATCTTTCCGCTCTGTTTATCCGCATACAGCTGATATATTGTATTGAACTGCTGAAACTGTATGCCCGTCCTTTTGTACAGTTCGTCGAAGGATATTAAGCCGTGAACGGCGTTTGCCGCCTTTGCGGTGCGCCTGTCGCGGTAGGCGAACACCTCGCCTATAAGCTTGTCGTCCTTATCTAAAAGCGCGTAATCCACCGCCCAGGTGTCTATGCCTATATACGACGGGGCTTTGCCGACTTCCGCCGCCTTTTTCAAGCCATTGACAACCTCTTTAAAAAGGCTGTCGATATCCCATATAAGGCTGTCGCCGACGTTCTTTACGCCGTTTGCAAAACGGTAGACCTCCTCCGTTTGCAGCGTTCCGTTTTCAATCCAGCCGACAATATGCCGCCCCGAGGACGCGCCTATGTCGACAGCAAGATAATACTTCATAAATTACAGTTCCGCAGAAAAATTATATTTACCCGACGCAACTTCCCTTTCGGTTCCGTCGGGAAGCGCGATTACGGCTTTCGTTCCGCAAGGCACCTCGACATTAATTTCGAAAACCCCGTCCGCGATTTTCCAGTCGCTTACAATCCTTCCGTACGGGGTGTTCACTTCGCCTTTCGCAAAGCTGAGTCCGCCGCCGATAACCGGCGCGACACGGAAAGTTTTATACCCGCCCGAGGTCGGCTGAATGCCCGCTATCCTCCTGTAAAGGAAATCGCCGACCGAGCCGAAGCCGTAATGATTGAACGAAATCATACCGCCCGTACCGTCGTTGCCGATACGGCATACTCCGTCCTCGTCGAGCCCGTCCCAGCGCTCCCACACCGTGGTTGCGCCCGCCTTGACCTCGTACAACCACGAAGGGCATTTTGTATTGAGCAGCATTTTATAAGCGACGTCCGCATAGCCGTTGTCGGCAAGCGCGAACAGAATATACGGCGTGCCGGGGAAGCCCGTGCCTATGCAATAATTGTTTTTTTCGATAAGCTTTACAAGGTTTTCCGCCGCCTTGCGTTTGGTGTCCGCCCCGAACATATTAAAGTAAAGCGGCAACACGTACGCCGTCTGAAACTCGTTTTTAAGCTTACCGTTTCCGTCCGTCAAAACGCTTTCGTAAGCGTCGCAGACTTTGGAGTTTAATTTTTTATAATATTTTTCGTCCTTTTCGTTGCCCAAAAGCTTTGCGATTTCCGAAAGCATGCCGCTCGTCGCCGCAAGCGAAGCCGTACCCGTCCACTTGCAACGCGCCTGCCACTGTCCCATTTTGGGCACGTCGGGCGCGACCCAGTCGCCGAACTGCATCATCGGTAAATCGCTCCAGATATAGCGGTGTTTGCCCACGCCGATATTCGCCCACCATTTGCACGCTTTTACGTACTTTTTCATCGTTTGATAATTTTCTTTGAGTACGTTTATATCGCCGTAGGCAAGATACATGGCGTACGGCACGAACACGCACGCGTCGCCCCAGAAAGCTATCGCCTTTTTGGGCATGGTCGCGGGGAAGCCGTAGCCCTGCACGGGCACGGTGTTGGGTATACCGCCGTGACGGGTCTGCTCGCTCCTCACGTCTTTGAGCCATTTATCGAGAAAGCGGGTCATATCGAAGTTATAACAAGCCGTGGGCGCGAATATAGCTATGTCGCCCGTCCAACCCATTCTTTCGTCGCGCTGGGGGCAGTCGGTTGGTATATCGACGAAATTCGACTTGCCGCTCCAACGTATATTTTCCTGTAATCTGTTTATGAGCGGGTCGGAGCACTCGAACGAGCCGTTGTCCTCTATATCCGAATAAAGCGCAACCGACTCCGCCTCGATATCCTTTTCATCGACCCCGCTTATGCCCGCATAACGGAAGCCCATATAGGTCATACGCGGCGTGAATCTTTGCACGCCGTCAGTGCATGTATATTCTATGCGGCACTTCGCGGAGCGCAGAAACACCGTGTTAAGCTCGCCGTTTTCGGTAAGCACCTCCGCATGGCGTATAACTATTTTCTGACCTTTTTTGCCGTTGACCTTGAAGCGAACAACGCCCGCAAGGTTCTGCCCGAAGTCGTAAATGAGCTCGCCGCTCGGCGCCTTTTTTACCGACACGGGCTTGAATACCTCGTGTGCGCGCACCATAGAGCCGTAAGTTACGGCAATGCTCGGGTTGATTTTTACCTTTTCGATTGAAGATAAGCGCCACGCCGCCTTGCTTTCATCGACCGTCGCGTCGTATATTTCGCCGTCGTAGAACTCCGCAAAGCGCAGCTTGCCGCCAAGGGTGACCCGCCAGCTTTCGTCCGTGCCTAAAACTTGCGAGGTTCCGTCCTCGAACTCCAACCTTATTTCCGCCAAAAGCGCCTGCCTGGGCGCGGTTATGCGGTTTTTGCGGGTGAACACGAACGCGCCCACCGCCCAGCCGCCCGCGACCGTACACGCGAGCGTGTTTTCCGGCTTCAACGCCGAAGTTATATCGTAAACCTGATACTGCAAACTGGTTTTATACGAAGTGAAGCCGGGCGCGAAGAAATCCTCGCCGACCTTTTCGCCGTTCAGTTCCAGCTCGTATATGCCTATTGCCGTACAGTAAATTTTTGCCGATTTTATTGTTTTTTCTATTTTAAACGATTTTTCGAAAAGCATAGGCACGGGCGAAGTTTTCTTATCCGTGAACTTATAGCTTCCGTCGGTTATCCACTTTGCCTGCCACGGCGTATCAATCCTGCCCGTGGAAAAGGCGCTTTCCGCACACGCTTTTTCGCCGAAATTATCCTCTGCTTCGACCTTTACCTCGTATTCGGTAAAGGGCTTCAACGGCTTGCCGCCGTAAGGGATATGAATGCGCCCGTTGGTTTCGGCGCGCCACTCCCCCACGCTGATTTGCGCCCTTTTAAGCTCCGCGCCCTGCTTATCCGACGTAACGTTCAACGTAAACGTCGGCTGTTTTTTGTCCGTAACGCATCCGTTTGAAAGATTTTCCGTTTTAATACAAACTTTCATGACGTAAACCCTTAAATTAATAATATCGCTTTAAAAAATATCGGGCGCACGCGGACGATAGCCGCTGCGCCCGACTAAGGAGAAATATCTTTTACGTCCACTTGTAATCATCTTAAACTGTTTGCACGTTTTTGTCAATATGAAATGCATTTTTGATTGAAATATTGATAAACGCTCAAAAATATGCAGCTAAGTAATCAACAATGAACATTAAATTAATCTGTTATTTTCTCTT
>DOCD01000078.1:10661-14725 GCA_003503945.1 Clostridiales bacterium
TTCTCCGGGAACCTGCGGGCGAAACCGCCCGCAAGCGCCGGATTTTAAAGGAAAGAATGATTGTGTTTAAACCTGTTCTTTTTTGCTCATTCCGAAGAATGCCGCTACAATGCTTGCAACCGCGGCAATACCGAAGAATACGAGCCCCGTTATTACCGTTTTACCGGTTGAAATAGCTTCGGGATAGATTTCAAGCTCTTCGTTCGAGAAGAACGTCCAGCCCAAGCCCGTCAACGAGCCGTATACGAAGTAGAGTAGCGCGACCAAAATAAGCGCGGGAGAAACTACCCTTAAAACGCCGACTACAACGTCGCAAACTTTGCCTACAATGCCTTCGAACTCGAACTGTGCAAGTACGACTGCCGCTACAAGGAATACGAGTGAAAGTATACCGCAGGTTGTTACGGCGGTTATCATAGCCGAATCTTCGGGACGAATTTTTTCAAAGAACAGCTGGCTGCCGCTTGCAATCAAGAGGTCTGTGCCCGAAGCGAGCGCCGCCCCGTAAATTATGAGCGCTATTACGGAAACCAGAATTGCTCCGAGGGTTATCCAGGTACCTATGCCCTGTTTTTTAACGATATTCAACATATTAGTTTTCCTCCTTTTCGGGCATTACTTCGGAAGCTATCCACGCAAGCCCGACAAGACCTGTAAGAACGCCGAACACCGCTTCGAGGGCAATGAAGATATTCTCCCAAGGAGCTTTGTCAATCGTGCCTACGGGGTCGTGATGTTTGATTGTGTAAGCGGGAACGTGGATATCTTCACCCGTATTAGCAACACGCTCTACATTTATACCCGAACCGCTGTGCGCAAGAGTATAGAGGATATACAATGCAGTCTGGCGTGCCTGTGCCGCAAACGCGGGGTCTTTTCTTGCATCACCTAAGGTGATATAATTTGCCTTGGCAAACGTGCCAGCATCATCGGTTACGTCCGTGTAAATGTTGCCTGAGCCGAAGCCCGCATATTCGTTGCAGGACGCCATAACCATTGCGCCTATTTCGTGATATCCGCCCTGACCCATATCGGTTGATATGATGCCCGTGAAGCCCCACTCGCCGCGCATTATATTATTGATATAGCCTACGCTGTTAGTACAGTTGGAAGCGCCGATACGTGCAAACGACATCATAACGCCCGTGCCGTTGCCTTCGTCTATCCTCAACGCGCCTTCATAGCAACGGGTATCCGTTTCGCGTACCTTCTGTTCGGTCATATAGCATGCATTGCCCTGACGGTTAAGCTCCTGGTCGTTGAAGCCCATATGTTTGGGTCCGCAGATTGCGCCCATAGAAACCGCGCCGCGGAACTGAGCTTCGCCGATACGGTTTGTAAGCATAGGGTCTTCCGACATATATTCGGAGTTACGGCCGTTATATGCGTTTCTGTGCTGGTTCAAGCCCGCACCCCAGACGGTGATTGCCTGACCGCTGCCTACGCCCTCGGCTTGAAGCCAAAGGCCGCCTTCGCCTTCGATAACGCCCCACTCATACGCGAGTTCGGGGTTGAACGAAGAGCCTAACAGAGTGTTGGAAGCTACGTTGAGCTGCATTATCTTTTTATCGGCGCCTTCGCCGGGCACAATCGTAAGGGTCTGAGAATATCCCGCTACGCTTTCCGACTGTTTGCTGATGGGGTTGCCGATTTCTTCAAACGTTCTGGAAGAACCGCCCGACTCACCGACACTCGATATAGCCGAACCGAGATTGATAGCCGCGGCTACTGCCTGCCATTCCTCGGAATGTATATCGCTGAACGCTTCGGGGTCGCTGGTTGCAAAGCTCATAATCCACTGCCATACAGTCTGCCCTGCCGCAAGCCCTGCGGGCTTAACGCCTTCGACGTTTGCCCATTTGGATTGATCGCTAACCGGTGTAACTTTATACTGAGCGTTCTGAAGCTCCTTGACCCACTCGTCTTTCTTTGCCGCAGTGTTTATTGTGAATTTATCTTCGGGTTCTATACCGCTGCCGTTAGTATAGTTGGTATAGTTCTTGGGGAACGTACCCTGCCAATCGCTTCTGGAAAGATAGTTCACCTTTTCTTCGCCCAGGAAATAGTTGATATCCGCGTTTTGCATCTGGTTTCTTACTTCGACGCCGTTTGAAACAGAGAAAGTTTTCTCGTCAAACTTATCAAGGCTCCACTTTGTAACCAGACCGTTGACAGTGGTGCCGTCGCCCTTTTTACCCAATTCATTAATAAAGTTGTTGGTTGCCGCGTGCGCGCCTGCCGCCGCCGTGAAGAGGTAGTCGCCCTCGTCTAAAACGTACGTGCCCGCGCCGTTCAAAGCCTTTGAATCCCAGCTTGCAAGGTATCTGGTGGGTACGGAAATCTGAATAGTTTCCGACTCGCCCTTTTTAACCTTGACTTTCTTCGAGTTGAGGAAGTCAACCGCCGATTTTTCGACGTTGTTGTCGATATCGTGCTGAGTATAAGGTCTGTTCACGTAGAGCTGTGCGAGGAATGTTCCGTCCTCTTCGCCCTCGTTGGTTACTCTTACGGAAGCAACCGTTTTGCCGTTTTCGGAACGGTCGACCTTAACGTCGAGTATTTCCTGCTTAAACGGTATATACGAAAGGCTCTGCCCGAACTGGAATACGACTTCGTTTGCGTAATTCCAATCCTCGCCCTTCTTTATCGAGCCCACCGTTGCGGTCGCGTTGAATTCGGGGTTGACTATCGAGTCGAAGTAACGGGTTTCATAATACTTATAACCTACGTATATGCCTTCCGCTTCGACTATATAGTTATTTGCCCTATAATTTACCGTGCCTTCTCTTCCGAGCAGGTCGGG
Source organism: Clostridiales bacterium (assembly GCA_003503945.1). Taxonomy (GTDB): domain Bacteria; phylum Bacillota; class Clostridia; order Christensenellales; family Borkfalkiaceae; genus Coproplasma. Next base: position 13,465 of record DOCD01000078.1, read on the forward strand.
GGTCGAAGTAATCGTTTCGAGGTCGGAATACTGTTGCTGACCCATATTTATGTTTGCGGGGTTGAAGCTGTTATCGAATACGTAAGTATCGGTCAAGCCGCCCGTTGCGTTTACCTTACCCGCAAGCACGTTTGCAATGCCCTGATACTGGTAGTCGTTGGGTATGCCGCAGAAGCCGATTGCGTCAACCTCATACTGCCCGCCCTCTTCTACCGCGGGGCCGATTTCCATTGCGTTAGCCGAAACTATGAGAAGGACGACTTTTGCGCAATGCGCTTTTGCGTATTTAATCATTGCAAGCTCGTTAGGGGAAAGCGCAAGAGGGTCGCCGCCATTCGGTGTAGAATCGGGCTTCCAGTTCGAGCCTTCGCCGCCGCCGCGACCTACCGCTACGATTGCAGTGGAATTGCTGTTTATATTCCAGGCGGATTTTTCTTCAAAAACTTCTCCGCCTTTACCCGTTACGTTTCCCTGTCTGTCCGTAATGTCATAAACGTAATCACGTTCGAGCCAGTTACCCGCGTTACCCATTTGTCCCGGGAAATCTTCGGCTTTAACCGTGCTGTTAACAGTGATACCGTCAATATTGCCAAACGCGGAAGCGAGAGAAATCTGTACGGCTTTTTCGTAGCGTGTACCGGTGACATTTCCCTTTCTATCCGTTACTTCGCCGGGTTTATTTCCCGCAACGACGCCGGTATGACCGCTGGGGAGATTGAAACAGTTCCAACCGAAGAGAACAACCTCTTTTCCTGCCGACGATTTATTGAGCGGAAGCGCGCCGTTGTCGTTCTTTAACAGCGCAAAGCCTTCTTCGCCCTGTTTGATAGCATGGTTTACAAGCGCGTCTGCATATTCCGCCACATTTTTTTGCCTTGCCGCATATGCCTTGCCTTTAAGATAGGAATATCCTTCAAGCGAACCGGGAATGGTATAGCCGGGGATTTCTTCCTCCCAATCGTTATAAGCCGTACGGTCCTCTACGCCGAAATAGCCGTCTACCCAACCGATAGCCAGTTCGGATTTGGCTATGCCGTAACCTACCGTAGACACGGTCAGGAGTGCTGCCGTCGTCGCAGCGACGCCGCGAAGCAACGGTGAAAACTTTTTGAGTTTCATTTGGTTTATTTTCCTCCAAAAAAATTTTTTTATAACCTGCGGCGGCTCCTCCGTTCCGCCGCGTTGTTACCGCTAAGTATTGTTTTGCCTGCTTACGCAGGCAAAAGGGGTACCCCTTTATTCGGTTTTATTGTTACTCACA
>DOCD01000176.1:0-200 GCA_003503945.1 Clostridiales bacterium
ATCCTTATACTGCCCTTGGGTATATCGTAATCGTCGTATATGACGACGAGGTCTGCGGGCGTAGCCTTATACTTTGCAAGCAGCTGCTTGACCGCCCTGCCGCTGTTGTTCATATAGGTTACGGGGCGGGCGATTATGACCTTTTCGCCGTTTATGTTAGCTTCCGCCACGAACGACTCGCATTCCTTTTTTTTGAACTT
>DOCD01000176.1:490-684 GCA_003503945.1 Clostridiales bacterium
CTCGCATTCCTTTTTTTTGAACTTTACGTTAAGCTCCGCCGCGACGTCGCCCACCGCTATATAGCCCATATTGTGAAAGGTTTTAAGATATTTTTCTTCGGGATTGCCCAAACCTACTATTATTTTCATAGTTCTGATACCGTATTTATTTTAAATAAATAAGCCCGTATATACGAGCAAGACAAGGCGCGCAA
>DOCD01000176.1:891-2410 GCA_003503945.1 Clostridiales bacterium
GCAAGACAAGGCGCGCAAGGCTTTTCTAAGGGCGCATACACAGACGTATGTAACCGAGAAAAACGAAGCGCAACAAAGTATTGCGAAGTATAGACGGGCTTAGAATTAGTCGTAAATTTTCGACATAGGTCTGTCAAGATAAACATTCTCGATCGCCGAAGCGAAAATCGGCGCGGTGGAAATCATTTTGAATATCGGCAACCGCTTTTCCTGCGGGATATTTATAGTATCGAGCATTGCAAGCTCGGTTATGGGCGAAGCCGCAAGTCTTTCGATTGCGGGGCCGGATAAAACCCCGTGCGAGCAGCAGGCGTAAATTTCTTTCGCGCCCGCTTCTTTGAGCGCTATCGAGCCCTGAACAATCGTGCCCGCCGTATCTATCATATCGTCGATCATAAGGCAGTTTTTGCCCTTGACGTCGCCTATAATGTTCATAACCTCCATTACGTTGGCTTTGGGGCGGCGTTTGTCGATAATCGCCATTTTCGCGTCCATACGCGTTGCGACCTTTCTCGCCCTCGCGACCGAGCCGATATCGGGCGAAACCACCACGAAGTCGTCGTCGACCTTGGGTTTGAAATGGTTGTAAAGCGTGGGGCCGCCTACTAAGTTATCGAGGGGAATATCGAAAAATCCCTGAATTTGCAGACAGTGCAAATCCATTGTAAGCACCCTGTCCGCACCCGCGGATGTAATTAAGTTGGCAACGAGCTTTGCCGTAATCGGCTCCCTCGACCTTGCTTTTCTGTCCTGACGGGCGTACCCGAAATAGGGCATAACGGCGGTAATTCTTCCCGCGCTGGCGCGTTTCGCCGCGTCAATCATAATGAGCAGCTCCATAAGGTTCGCGTTTACGGGATAGCTTGTCGACTGAATTAAGAACACGTCCTTGCCGCGGATTGATTCGTCGTATCTGACGTAAATTTCGCCGTCCGAAAAATGCGTGACCTCCATTTCGCCGAGCGAGGTGTTCAGCCTTGCCGCTATGGCTTCCGCGAGCGGTCTGTTGGAGTTACCGGAAAAAATTTTGATTTCGTTGCCGTGATTAATCATTTGGGTGTATGTCCTCCGATTTTTCTTTTGTATTTAAAGAGAATTTGCCTTCTCCGAATACTCACACGTAAGTTACTTATTCATTTTATATTTATATCCCGACAAAGTCAAACGAAAAGCGGGGCGCGATTTCAATTTTCGCAATTTTCCTTTTTTGTCCTTTCGCGCATTTCGGAAAAAAACGAGGATAAAACCTCCGCGCACTCCTCGCGCATTACTCCGCCCTCCACCTCTACGGTGTGGTTGACGAGGTTGGACGCGGCGAGCTGCGCCGTCATCGACCTGCCCTTCGCCTCGTACGCGCCGAAGTAAACCTTCTTTATTCGCGCGTTTAAAATCGCGCCCATACACATAGGGCACGGCTCCAACGTGACGTAAATTTCGCACTCGGGTATACGCCAGCTTTTAAGTTTTTTGCAAGCCTTTTCAATCGCCTCGATTTCCGCGTGGGCGGTGGCAATCTGCC
>DOCD01000176.1:2699-3570 GCA_003503945.1 Clostridiales bacterium
CGTGGGCGGTGGCAATCTGCCTTTTCGTGCGGCGGTTGTGTCCGCGCGATATGACTTTTCCGTCGAGGACTACCACCGCGCCTATGGGCACCTCGCCCTCGGCTGCGGCTTTTTCCGCGCATTTAAGCGCGGCTTTCATAAATTTATCAACCATAATTTTCAATAAAATATTTAAGCGCGGTAAAGCATTTTTTAAGGTGTTTAAGCTTTGTAATCGGGTGCGTGAGCCCGTCCGCCCCGCACTCGATTGTATACGCGGGGATACCTAATTTTTGTATGCACCAATCCTTGTACCCGCCCGCGGAGCCGCAAATTATTTTGCTTTCGTACCCCGTCGCGGCGGACAGTATTTTGGCGCCGCGGCTGTCGCCCGCGCCGTCGTACTGCCAGTAAATTTCCTCGCCCTTGGTGTGAAAGCTGAGCGTTACGAACGGGCGTATTTTCAAAGTAAAATCCCTCAAAGCCGCCGTTTCCGCCTCCGAAAACGGGTAATCGCCGATACAGTTTTCGCCGCCCCGCGCCGCTGTGTTCAGCCTGCCGCTGCCCCAGTCGGCGTCGAAATTGCAGTTCAAATCCACTCCGCGCGCGTTCGCCTTCCACAAAGGTTTTGTCGTCTGACTTATTTTTGCGCCGTCGGGGTTCACGAGCGGAATTACCCAGCCGCCGCCCTTCTTTATGCCGCGTTTTATATGCTTTAAGGCGAGCCTTGCGGTTATCCACTCTCTGCCGTGGATCGCGTACGTTGAGATAAACTGCCTTCCGACGGGGCTGCCGATATGAAACGCGAAAATTTCCTTACCGTAAAATGAGTAGCCTATTACGCATTTTTTGCCCTTATAATTTTTGTAAAACCTCTTTATTTCGTCATATA
>DOCD01000180.1 GCA_003503945.1 Clostridiales bacterium
AACGGTCAAGTCATTAAACAAAAAAAACGCTCATAGGTTATACTATGAGCGTTTTAAATTTAAAAGCGGGCGAGTGCGCGCGTATCGTTAGGGTAAATGCAACAGGCGGCGTGGCGGCGCGCCTCAACTCTTTGGGGATAACTGCGGGCAAGCGCATTTCGGTGCTTGCCTTTTCGCTTTTCAAAACGGGTATTTTGTTGGGCTGCGGCGCGGTTCGCGTGGGCATACGTAAGTCGCTCGCCGCCGAAATAGAGGTGGAAAAATGCGCGTAAACGTCGTAAAATCCGCCGTGGAGGCTAAAAGCGTTAAGCGCATAGTTTTAGCCGGAAACCCCAACGCGGGCAAAACAACGCTGTTTAACGCGCTGACAGGCAGTAATCTCAGAACGGGCAACTTCCACGGCGTAACCACCGCGCCGTCGCAGAAAACGGTAGGCGGCATAACCTTTGTCGATTCGCCCGGTCTGTACGCAATGAACGCGTATTCCATGGAAGAGGTTTCCGCCGCGGAGGAAATAAAAACCGCCGATATTATTATAAACGTGGTGGACGGGCTCACTCTCGAAAACAGCTTAAACCTTACCAAAAAGCTTATATCCACCGGTAAACCCGTAGTTTTATACGTAACCAAGCTCGGACAGTTAAAGCGCAGGGGCGGAAAATTAGACGGGGAAAAGCTTTCCCGTATTCTCGGTGCGCCCGTGTTTTATTGTTCGGCAAAAAAATTCAAAAAGCAACTTCTGTCGGGGTTAAACTTTAATATCGGTAAATCCTCCCTGCCGTTAAGCGAAGCGTATTCGGCGGGCAGGGAGGGGCTGACCCGCGCGGATAAGCTGTTTTACAATCGCTTTTTCGCGCTCGCCTTCTTTATCGCCGCGATTGCCGCGATGTTTTTCACGGCGTTTCACCCGTCTATGCCGGGCGCGCTCTTAAAGGATTTGACCGAAAGCCTTGTCGTGGATAAATTCGGCGGCTTTCTCGCGTCGAAAATGCGGAGCGAAGCGGTGATTTCTCTCGTAACCGAAGGGATTTTAAGCGGCGCGGGCGGTGTGTTTTCGTTTATACCGCAGCTTACCATACTCTACCTTTTTTTAACGCTTTTAGACGAAAGCGGCATAACCTCCGCGCTCGCATTTGCAACGGACGGACTTTTCGAAAAGGTGAACCTGTCGGGAAGGGCGGCTTTTTCTTTGGTGTCGGGCTTCGGCTGTACCGCGGCGGCGATACTCACCACGCGCGGATATTCCACTGCGGGCGCGCAGAAGCGCACAATCGCCGTGCTTCCGTACATACCGTGCGGAGCAAAGCTGCCGGTATTTCTCACCTTTTTATCCCCGCTTTTTGAAAATCCTTTCCCCGTAATAACCTGTTTTTATTTCGCGGGGCTCGCGCTGTCGCTCTTATTTTCGCTTGCGATGCGCGGCGGTAAGGAGGGTATGCTGTCGGAGGTTACGCCCGTAATACTTCCTGCGTTTTCAACCGTCGGTAAAAAGTTGTATTTTTATCTGAAAGGGTTTATAATAAAGGTGGCGGTCACGGTAACGCTTTTTTGCGTGGTCAGCTGGTTTTTGTCGCATTTTTCGTTCGGGTTTGAATACGTCGGCGTTGAAAACAGTATGCTTGCGGCAATCAGCGGGGTTATTCTGCCCGTATTCTATCCTATGGGCGTCACCGACTGGCGTTTAGCATACGCCGTGCTTTGCGGGTTTATCGCAAAGGAAAACGTGGCGGCGACGGTAGCAATGCTAATGCCCGCGGGCACGGGGCTCGATCTGGCTGCGTCTATGGGCATATGCGCGTTTATGCTCACCTGCCCAGCGTGCGTATCCGCTTTTACGGCTTCGTGCAAGGAAGCGGGTGTAAAATTCACGCTCAAATGCTTTGTCGTGCAGACGGTTATCGCGTTTATAATAGCTTTTGCGCTGCATTTGATGTTTACTGTTTAGAAAAGCGGCTACGCCCGAAATGACAGGGTGCATATGAAAAGTTTTGTAGTTAAAGAAAAGTGTAATTTAAAGCAATTTACCGACTTTGTGTATCCGCAGGGCGCATTCTGCCTTGCGGCGCTTCTGCGCGGAAAGGATATAAAGGTTAACGGCGCGCGTATAGGCAAAAACGTAACCTTGAACGCGGGCGACGAGGTAACCTATTACACCTCGCCGAGACAGGAGCAAATGCCCTCGCATACGGTCGTTTACGAGGACGAAAACGTGCTGATTGCGGACAAGTTCCAAGGCGTCACGGCGGAGGGGCTGTGCGCCGAGCTTTGTGCCTTAGGCGAATTTTACCCCGTGCACAGGCTCGACAGAAACACGGGCGGCTTGATAGCTTTCGCAAAAAATAAAACTGCCGAAGCGCAGCTTTTAGAAGCTTTTAAAGAGCGCAAAGTGAATAAAATCTACCTCGCCGTATGTAAAAATGCGTTTAAAAACAAAACGGGCACGCTTACCGCGTATCTCGTAAAAAACGAAGCCGAAAGTCGGGTTAAGGTTTTTTCGTCGCCCAAAAGCGGCGGTGCGAGGATAATCACCGAATACGAGGTTTTAAGCGAACGGGGCGACACCGCGCTTGTCAAGATAACGCTGCATACGGGCAAAACGCACCAGATACGCGCGCATATGGCGTATATCGGCTGCCCCGTCGTCGGCGACGGAAAGTACGGCGACGACGCGCTGAACAAAAAATATTCCGCGGGGCGGCAGCGGCTTATCGCCAAATATTTAACTTTTAACCTTGACGGCGGGCTGAGTTATCTTAACGGGAAAGAATTTAAAAGCAACCTCGACCCCGATTGCCCGCGATAAAAATTAATTCGTTTCACGCACGGATAAAGCGTTTATAAATAATACGTAAGGAGTAAAATTTATGCAACAGTTAAAGCTTATAACGACGGAAGGCGTTCTCGAATTCGCTCTTTCGGGCGAAATCGATTCGGCTTCGAGCGAGGATTTCTACGCCGAGGTTACCGCGGCTTACGCGCGCGATAAAAAGGACATCGTGTTCGACTGCACACGTCTTACGTTTATCGACAGCACTATGCTGGGCACTTTCGTCAAAATTTTCAAGGAGCTCAAAAAGGACGGGTTCAAAAGTTCTTTAAAAAACGTCCAGCCCAGAATACGCAAGCTTTTTGAAATCTGCTCGCTGGATACGATTATGGAGATAGGACGATGAAAAGTTTTTCTGTTGAATTCAATCTGCGCGACAGCGAATATATGACGGCGCTGCGCCTCGTCGCGGGGGCGGTCTGCTCGGTCGCCGACGTGGACGTAGACTCTGCGGAGGATTTCAAGGTCTGCGTGACTGAAAGCGCGCTCATTCTCAAAAACGGCGGGTTCGAACGCGTAAAGGCGGTTTTCGACGCGCAGGGCGGCGTCAGCGCCTCGATAGAGGGCGAGGGCGGCAATCCCGAGGAAGGCGATAACGAGCTTTCTCTCGCGCTCATAGGCGCGCTCGTGGGAAGGTGCGATATAAGTAAAAACGGCGGAATAATCGACAAGGTAACGCTTAAATTATGATTGACGCAAAAGAAGCCGATAAGCTGTTCCGCGAATATCGCGAAACGCACGACGTTTCCATACGCAACCGGCTTATAGAAAACTATATGTACGTCGCCGAAATTCTCGCAAAGAAATTTGCGGGAAGAGGGGTGGAGTACGACGATTTGTTGCAGGTGGCTTCCGAGGGGCTTATTTCCGGAGTGGAAAAGTTCGACCCCGATATCGGCGTACAGTTCACCACCTACATAACGCCCACCGTAACGGGGGTTATTAAAAACTATTTCCGCGATTATTCGCGCTCCGTGCGTCCGCCGCGTAAGCTTTACGCGATTGCAAGCAAGGTCAGAAAGGAAACCAACGACTACTTTAAAGAGCACGGCGTAAAGCCCACGGTAAAACAGCTTGCGGAAAAGCTCGGC
>DOCD01000166.1:0-4896 GCA_003503945.1 Clostridiales bacterium
AAAAATGTCGGTTTAGGGCGAATTTTGCAGAAAAAATCAAATTGACGAGGCGTGAAATGGAAGAGTTGAAAAATATGGCGCGCGCGGCGAAGCAGCGGCTTAAAAATAATTTCTGGGAAGAGTGCAAAAGATGCGTCGACGCGGGCGCGGAAACCGCGAGGGAAAGAGGGCTTAACGAAGTAAAGGTAAAGTCAACCCTTAAAGGCAGGGTAAAAGAGGAAATAAAAGGCGAAAAACAGGACGAGTTTTACCTCAAAGTCAAAAAGCTTTTAGACAGCGAGGGCGAAGTGTCCGACGCGATAGGCAGGCTGACCGACAGGGAGTATTTCGACGCGCTTACGTACGAGGAAAAACAGCGTTACACGTTAAGGCTGTCGTCCGAATATCTTCGCGCACTCGAAAAGTACCGCAAAGAAAAAGAGCTGGGTATATGATTTTAATTGAAATCGGCGATTGAAAGTGATATAATTTTTACTATGGACAACATTCTGGGAAAACTTAACGAAGAGCAAATAAAGCCCGTTTTGCAGACGGAGGGCGCGGTCTTGGTGCTCGCGGGGGCGGGCAGCGGCAAAACCCGCGTTTTAACCTCGCGCATAGCTTACATATTATCAGAGGGCAAGGCGGAGCTTTCGGGCATACTCGCCATAACCTTTACAAACAAAGCCGCGGGCGAAATGAAGGAAAGGCTGAAAGCCATGCTCGGCGAAAGCGAGGGCGACGGCAAGTGGATTTGCACAATTCACTCGATGTGCGTTAAAATTTTGAGGGAGTTCGGCGACCGCGCGGGCATAAAGCCCAATTTTTCCATTTACAGCGAAACCGAACGGGGCAACGTAATAAAAAAATCCTTTCAGGAGCTCGACTTCGACGACGAAAGGCTTTTAAAGAGCGCGAAATACCACATAGGCAACGCGAAGATGCTGGGGCTCGACCCCGACCAGTACGGCAGGAAGTACGCTTACGAGCGGGGTATAGACGACGTGGTGCGCGTGTTCGAAAGATATAACGCGCACCTTAAAGAGAACAACGCGCTCGATTTCGACGATTTGCTTATCGAAACGCTGCGCCTTTTGCGCCGCGATAAGGAAACGCTCGATTATCTTTCGGATAAATTCAGATACGTGCTCGTGGACGAATTTCAGGATACCAACGCCGTGCAGTACAATATAATCAAACTGCTCGCCTCGGGGCACGGCAACCTTTTCGTCGTGGGCGACGACGACCAGTCCATTTACGGCTGGCGCGGCGCGGAAATAAAAAACATACTGTCGTTCGACAAGGATTTCCCCGACGCTAAGGTTTTCAAGCTCGAGCGCAACTACCGCTCGACGGGCAATATAATAAAGCTTGCCAACACAATAATCGAAAACAATTCGGCGCGCAAGGGCAAAACGCTGTGGACGGACGAGGGCGACGGGTACAAGCCCGAGTACTTCGAAGCGAGCGAGGAGGCGGCGGAGGCGCTGTACGCCGCGCGCATAATAAACAACCTCGTATCTCACGGCTACGATTATTCCGATTTCGCCATACTTATGCGCATAAACGCGCTTACCCGTTCGTACGAGCAGGAATTCACCAAATACGGCATACCGTATAAGGTTTTCGGCGGCTTCCGCTTCTTCGAAAGAAAGGAAATAAAGGACGTGCTTGCGTACCTTCGCATAATTTCAAACCCGTTCGACAACGAAGCGGTCGAGCGCATTATCAACGTGCCCAAGCGCGGCATAGGCGGAAAGACCGTGCTGAATATGTACGAATACGCGCAGAGCACGGGGCTTTCTTTATACGACGCCTGCGTCGACGCGGACGTGCTGCCCGTATCGTCGAGGTTGAAAGAGAAGATAAAAGAGTTTGCGGATACCGTAAAGGAGCTTATAATTTCCGCGCAGACCTCGCCCGTAAATATGCTCGTGCGCGAGGTTATAGCCGCGACCGAGCTTCGTTCCGCATACGACGACGGTACCGACGAGGGCGACGGCAAGCTCGCCAACCTTGACGAATTTATCGCTTCGGTGGACGACTTTTCGCGGCTTAACCCCGACGCCACGCTCGACGAATACTTAAACCAGATAACGCTGTATTCCGACACGGACGAAATGGACGAAACAAATTACGTCACCATAGCGACCATTCACTCGGTCAAGGGGCTCGAATTCAGGTGCGTGTTTATCTGCGGGCTGGAAGAGGGGATAATGCCCTCGTCGCGTTCGGAGGAGGGCGACGGGCTGGAAGAGGAAAGGCGGCTTATGTACGTAGCCATAACCCGCGCGCGCGAAAGGGTGTATTTCACCCGCTCGAAGTCTCGCTATCTTTACGGGCACAGGGATTTTACAAAGCCCTCCAAATTCATAAAGGAGCTTTCCGCGCTGCTCGGCATACAGGCGCGCAGACCCGTGCTTTTCGGCACGAACGAAATAAACCCCGAAGATTACGTTCGCCCGCAGTTCGGCTCTGCAAGGACGGAGAATGCGTCCGACCGCGGCTATTACAGCGACGAACCTCCCAAAAGCACATTCAAACCCGCTTTCGGCGGCGTGAAGTCCTCTCAGCCCAAACCGTCCGGCGGCAAATACGCTGTCGGTATGCGCGTCCGTCACGCCCGCTTCGGCAACGGTATGGTAGTAGCCGTAAAAAACGGCGGCACGGTAATAAACGTAGCTTTCGACGGGCAGGGGATAAAGGAGTTATCGGCGGCAATCGCCCCTCTCGAAATTTTGTAAAACGCATATATGCTTCGCAATACTTTGTCAAACTGCGCTTGACTTGGGTCATTTACTTCATAGTAAACTCCCCGTCGTCAATGCTCGTTTTCCGCGTCTTGCTCGCATCTCTGCGTTTTTTGTCATTCCGAGCGTAGCCGAGGAATCCCACCGATATAAAACAAAAAAGGTAAATAAATTATGGAAAAAATGCGCCAGCTTATCGATACGCTTAATAAATGGGCGTACGAGTATTACGTTCTTGATAACCCGTCCGTGCCCGACAGGGAGTACGACAGGCTTTACGACGAGCTTAAAAAGCTCGAAGAGGATACGGGCGTGGTTGAGTTCGACAGTCCCACGAAGCGCGTCGGCGGCGAGCCGATAAAGGCGTTCGCGCGGCACAGGCACGTTTTCAGGCTTTACAGCCTCGATAAGGCGGTCACATACGACGAGCTCGACGCGTTTTTCACCCGCATAGGAAAAGTCGTAAAAGAGCCGACGTATACGGTAGAATACAAGTTCGACGGGCTCACTATGTGCCTTACCTACGATAAGGGCAAGTTCGTGCGGGCAACAACGCGCGGAAACGGAGTCGAGGGCGAGGACGTAACGGCGCAGTGCCTGACCATTAAAAGCTTTCCGCTTACGATTGACTACGGCGGGCTTTTGGAAGTGCAGGGCGAAGCCGTTATCCGTTTAAGCGTGCTCGACGAATATAATAAAACCGCAAAGGAACAGCTTAAAAACGCGCGCAACGCGGCGGCGGGGGCGATACGCAACCTCGACCCGCGCGTAACCGCGGCGCGTAAGCCCGAAATACTTTTTTACAACGTAAATTATATTGCGGACGAAATCCTTAAAACGCAGGAGGAGCATTTCGAATTTTTAAAGCGCAACGGCTTCAAGGTTTTCCCGTTTGTGCGTGTGTGCTCGGGGGCGGAAGAGGTGAAGGCTGCCGTCGAAGAAATCGAGGTCGAAAGGAAAAACCTCGACGTTTTAACCGACGGCGCCGTAATAAAACTCAACGACTGCACCGTCCGCGACGGGCTGGGCTATACCGACAAATTCCCGCGGTGGGCGATTGCTTATAAATTCGAAGCGGAAGAAAGCGTTACAACCGTTAAGGACGTCGTCTGGCAGGTCGGCAGAACGGGTAAGCTTACGCCGCTTGCGCACGTCGAACCCGTGGAGCTCGGCGGCGCGACGGTAAGGCGCGCCACGCTCAACAATTACGGCGACGTTTTAAAAAAGGACGTAAAAGTCGGCAGCAAGGTCTTAATCCGCCGCTCGAACGAGGTAATCCCCGAAATTTTAGGCGCAATCGAGCACGCCGAGGGCAGCGTGCCCGTGGATAAACCCACCGTATGCCCCGCTTGCGGCAGCGAAGTGCAGGAGGTGGGCGCAAACTTATTCTGCCCCAACAAGAATTGCAGACCGCGCATTGTGGGTAAGTTGGAGCATTTCGCAAGTAAGGACGCAATGGATATCGAGGGCTTTTCCGAGATGACCGCGGGGCTTTTGTACGATAAACTCGGCGTGAGGGAATGCTCGGATTTGTATACGCTCACGGCGGAGCAGCTCAAAAAGCTCGACGGGTTTAAAACAAAAAAAATCGACAACCTTTTATCGGCTGTCGAAAAAAGTAAAAATATTCCGCTCGAACGGTTTTTGTTCGCGCTGGGCATAGACGGGGTCGGCAAGGTTGCCGCAAAGGACTTGGCAAAAGCCTATCAAAGCGTTTCGGCTCTGGGCGAAGCTTCGCCCGAACAGCTTACCGAGCTTGAAAACATAGGCGAGGTCACCGCGCAGGCCGTTTCGGGCTGGTTTTCGGACGAGCAAAACCGAGCGGAAATACAAAGGCTTATATCGCTCGGCGTAACCCCGACGTATCAGAAGAAAGAGAATTTGTCGGGCACGTTTGCGGGTCAGTTCGTAGTGCTTACGGGCACGCTTACCGAGTTTAAGCGCAGCGACGCGCAAAAGCTTATCGAGGAGCGCGGGGGCGAATGTCAAAGCTCGGTCACGTCCAAAACCACGCTCGTAATAGCGGGCGAAGCCGCCGGCTCGAAGCTTGAAAAGGCGCAAAAGCGCGGCGTAAAAATAATAGACGAAGCGGCTTTTAAAGCCTTATTGTAGCCTTCCACTTTGGGGAAGGTGGCTTATTCGCAGCAAAGCGAGAATAAGACGAATG
>DOCD01000166.1:5269-10014 GCA_003503945.1 Clostridiales bacterium
CAGCTTCCCCCAAGGGGAAGCCTATTATTTTGATTTCAAATGAAATCACTATTTCGGAATAAGCACGGACTATTTACTCGGTTTGACCGATTAGTTTCCGCATTTTAGCCTTCCCTTTTGGGGAAGGTGGCTTATTCGTAGCAAAGCGAGAATAAGACGAATGAGGTAGTATTCTGCGCTTATAACCTCATCAGTCTTTGCCTTCGCGGCAAAGACAGCTTCCCCCAAGGGGAAGCCTAAAATAATGAAAAACCTCCCGAAAAATGCTTGACATATTCGTTCGGGAGGTTTATTATAGTATTAACATATGAATATATATTCATATAATAATAAAAAGGAGTTACATATGGATACGCGTATACAAAGCGAAGAGCACGAAAAGCGGGTCGCCGCCGCAAAAAGCTCAATGCCCTCCGACGGGCAAATCGCCGAAATGGGCGCGAGGTTCAAGGTCATTTCCGAGCCGTCGCGGCTGAAAATTCTTTTGGCGCTTGCCGCAGGCGAGCTCTGCGTAGACCACATTACCGAAGCCGTGGACGGAAACCAGAGCGCGGTTTCGCATCAGCTTAAAACGCTTAAAGATAACAAAATTATAAAAAGCCGCAGAGAGGGGAAAAATATTTTATACTCCGTGTCGGATTGGCATATTTTAACTATGATAGGCGTGGCAAAGGAGCATCTTGACTGCAATGAGTGAAAATTTAGATTGTTGTAACAACTTAAAAGAAGTTAAAGCCGTGTCGGAGCAAACCGATTTGGGCGGCGAAAAGCTTAAAATCACGGGGCTTTGCTGCGCAAACTGCGCGCGGGAGCTCGAAGAGGAGCTCAACGGGCTCGACGGGGTTTCGGCAACCGTTGATTTTATGAATATGAACGTAGTGCTTGCCGCTTCTTCGCCCGAGGCGCGCGAAAAGGCTATTTACGCCATAACGCATTTCGAGGATGTGAAAATAGTCACGGAAAGCCAGAAGCGTACGGGCGTACTTAAAGAGCACCTTGACGAATTTATCCGCATAGGCGTTTCGCTCCTGTTTTTTATACCCGCGCTCGTGCTCGACGTAACGGGCATAGGCTACGGCAGTCTCGCGCTTAAAATAGTAACTTGGGTTATGTTCGGCGCGGCGTATATCGCCGTCGGTTATCCCGTTTTATGGCTTACGGTTAAAAATATCGCAAAGGGCAAAATTTTCGACGAAAACTTTTTAATGACGGTGGCTTCGCTCGGCGCAATCGCGCTCGGCATATCGGGCTCGGACGGGTTTATGGAGGGCGTCGCCGTAATGCTTCTCTACCAGATAGGCGAAACCTTGCAGGGCATTGCCGTCGGCAGCTCGCGCAAGTCGATTTCGCAGCTTATGGATTTGAAGAGCGAAAAGGCGACCTTGCTCGAAAACGGCGTTCAGCGTACGGTTAATCCCGAGGGGCTTAAAACGGGTGATATAATAATGATTAAGGCGGGCGAAAAGGTGCCCGTCGATTGCAAAATCCGCGAGGGCGAAAGCGCGCTCGATATGAAAAGCCTTAACGGCGAACCCGTACCGCGCGACGTAAAGGCGGGCGACGAAATACTTTCGGGATCGATTAACCTTACGGGCGTGATAGTTGCGGAGGTCGTGCGCGAATACAAAAATTCTGCCGTGGCGAGAATACTCGAGCTTGTCGAAAACTCCACTGCGAAAAAGTCAAAGCCCGAAAAATTCATTTCCAAATTTGCTAAATATTACACCCCCGCAGTCTGTCTTGCGGCGGCGGTGGTGGCTGCCGTAGTGCCGACAATTATCTGCGCGGCGAACTCCGCGTTTATCTGGGCGACCTATTCCGAATGGATTTACAAAGCTTTGGGCTTCCTCGTAATTTCCTGCCCGTGCGCCCTCGTCATTTCCGTGCCGCTGTCGTACTTCTACGGCATAGGCAGATGCGCGAAATTCGGCATTCTCGTTAAAGGGTCGACATGTCTCGACGAGCTCGCGCTTTCGACGATTGCCGCGTTCGACAAGACGGGCACGGTTACCGAAGGTAAATTTTCCGTAAAGAGCTACACCGACGAAAGGACGCTGCGCCTTGCGGCTTCCGCCGAAAAATTATCGTCGCACCCCATAGCCTGCGCGTTCGACGGGGCGGAGGGCGGCTTGACCGTAACCGACGCGGAAGAAATCGCTGGCAGGGGCATTAAATGCGTGTGCGAAGGCAAAATCCTGCTTTGCGGCAACGCTAAACTGCTAAAAGAAAACGGGGTTGTTTTCAACGAAAAGCAAAGCGTTTCCACACTCGTTTACGTGGCGCACGGCGGCGAATACGTCGGCGTAATCGAAATAGACGACACCGTTAAAGGCGGGGTTGCCGAATGTATGGCGGCGCTTAAAAAACAGGGACTATCGCGCACGGTAATGCTTACGGGCGACTCGGCGGCTCGCGCGGAAAGCATAGCGAAAGAAGCGGGGCTGGACGGGTTCGAGGCGGGGCTTCTGCCCGACGGCAAGCTCGACAGGGCGAACGAACTCAAAAAGGGCGGCAAGCTTTTGTACGTCGGCGACGGAATAAACGACGCGCCCGTAATGATTGCCGCCGACTGCGGGATTTCTATGGGCAAAGTCGGCTCGGACGCGGCGATTGAGGCGAGCGATATCGTGCTCGTTTCGGATAATCTGTCGCTCATACCAAAGGGCAGGAAAATCGCGAAAAAGACGCGCTCGATAGTTTTGCAGAATATAATAGGCTCGCTTGCGGTAAAGGCAATAATAATGGCGCTCGATATCGCGCTGCCGGCGTTCCCTTTGATAGTATCTGTTGTCGCCGACGTGGGCGTAATGCTGCTCGCGGTAATAAATTCTATGCGCACCGCGCTGTTAAAATAAAACATTTTGACAAAATTCGGCAAACAGCTTTCAATCGTTTGCCGATTGTCATAGTTGTGTGTTACAATGTGTTCAACAAGTGAAAAGCCCCCGCGGGGGCTGTTTGCGTTTAACGCAAACCTCTTAAAATTTTACGGAGGATTTTTCAATGAGCAACACAGAAGAGAACAAGCCCGAAGTAGAAGAAGCTGTGCCCGAACAGGCGCAGGCTCCCGAAGCTGCGGCAAAAGAAACGCCTGCTGCTGCGGACAAGGGCTTCAAAGCCGCCGTCGACAGGTATTTCGGGATTTCCGCGCGCAAAAGTTCGTTTTCAACCGAAATTTTCGCAGGTTTAACAACCTTCCTCGCGATGGCTTACATCTTGGTAGTCAATCCGGGGCAGATTTTGTACGCAGGTACGGCAAGCGTGCTTTGGCCGTCGGTATTCATCGCAACGGCGCTCGGCGCGGTTATCGGTTGTTTGCTGATGGCGTTCCTTGCCAAAATGCCTTTGGCGCAGGCGCCCGGCATGGGCGTAAACGCCATGATAGGCGGCATAATAGGCGGCGGCGTTGGCGCTTACGCATATACTTATGCGGACGGCAACCCTATGGAGTTCTCGTTCGGCAACGCGATGCTCATTACTTTGATAAGCGGCGTTCTGTTCCTTTTGCTCACCGTTATACCTTGCGGCAAGGATAAGGAAACGGGCAAATTAATCGGCATAAGGGAAAAGATTTTCGAAGGCGTACCCGAAGGGATAAGGATTGCAATCCCCGTAGGTATCGGTCTGTTTATCGCTTTTATCGGTATGCAGAACGCAGGCCTTATCGTAACCAACGGCTTCACTCAGGTCGGACTCGTAAGCTTCAAGGAATGGGGCTTGCAGCTCGTTCAGTGGGGTAACGGCGGCGTACAGACGGAAGCGGCAAAGGGCGCAATCGTATGCCTTATTTCGCTTTTCTCTATCGCGGTTCTGTCGCACTATAAAGTTAAAGGTTCGGTCATACTCGGCATACTTATCGCAACTGTGGTAGCTATTCCTTTAAAGGTCGCCAACGTCGATATAATCGCAGGCAAGGGCGGCGTTTCCTGGAAGTTCTGGGAAAACTTCAAAAACTTCTTCTCCATGGACGAAGCGGAAGGCGGCTCCTTCTTCGCGGCTTTCACAAGCGGCTTCAAGTTCCCCGCGGGCACCGCGTTCACGATTATCGTACTCGTTATATCCTTCTGTATGCTCGATATGTTCGATACGATGGGCACCGTACTCGGCTGCTGCACGAAGGCTAACCTTCTCGACGAAAACGGCAAACCCGTAAACTTCACCAAAACTATGCTTTCCGACTCGATTGCAACCTGCACGGGCGCGCTTTTGGGCACCTCGACCGTAACTACTTTCGTCGAATCGGGCACGGGTATCGCCGCAGGCGCGAAAACCGGTCTGACCGCACTCACGGTTGCGGGTATGTTCCTTCTGTCGATATTCCTGCTTCCTATATTCGCGTTTATCCCTTCGGCTGCGGCTGCGGGCGCGCTTATATACGTCGGCGTTTCGATGATGAGCTCGGTCGTCAAAATCAACTTCTCGGATTTGAGAGTTTCCGTTCCCGCGTTCATAACCATTGTTATGATGCCCCTTGCATACTCCATAACCGGCGGTATCGGCCTCGGAATTATTTCGTACGTAATTATAAACATTGCGTGCTACATAGTCGAAATTATCAAATACGCAGTCGTTTCCAAAAAGGGCGGCGAAGCGGTTAAACCCAAGTGGCCCGTGTCAATAGTAACGGGAGTAATCACGGTATTTTTCCTCATTTACTTCTTCGGTCCCACGACTATTTAAAAAATTAAAATTCGCCTCCGCGCTAAAATTAGCGCGGCGGCTTTACTTTTCGTATAAAGCGTGGT
>DOCD01000126.1:0-1833 GCA_003503945.1 Clostridiales bacterium
CCCCTTAGGGGAAGCCTATATTATGGTGTTTTATATTTGCTTTTTTAACGATTATGCGATAAAATATACTCGATTATGACAAACATTATGATAGTCGAGGACGACGACAATTTAAGATTGCTTTTATCAACCAGACTCAAAGCGCGCTATTCGGTAACCGCGGTTCCCGACGCGGTTCAGGCGTTGGAGCTGCTCGAAGAGGGTAAAACCGAACTTGTGGTGACCGATATTATGATGCCCGTAATGGACGGTTACACCTTCGTAAGGACAATGCGTTCGCAGGGGTGGGATATACCCGTTATTATGCTCACCGCGAAGGATACCCTGAACGACAAGGGGCAGGGGTTTTCGGTCGGGTGCGACGATTACCTAACTAAGCCTGTAAACTTCGAGGAGCTTGTCTGGCGCATCGACGCGCTGCTGCGGCGCAGCAAAATCGTAAACGAGGGTAAAATAGTCATAGGCAGGGTCACGGTGGACAGCTCCGAGTTTACGGTTACGCGCGGCGATACGGTAATAGAGCTTCCCACTAAGGAGTTCAAGCTTTTATATCTTCTGTTATCTTATCCCAACAAGATTTTCACAAAGGAAAATATTCTCGATAAGGTCTGGGGCTACACCTCGGAAAGCGACGAAACGACGGTAAGGACGCATATGAACAGGTTAAGGAGCAAGTTCGAAGGCTTCCCCGAGTTCGAGCTCGTCACCATCCGCGGCGTAGGCTATAAGGCGGTGATAAAAAAATGAAGCCGCTGTTCAAAGAAGAAAAAACCGCAAAATCGAGAGGCAAATTCTGGAAGATATTCCTTTTAAGCTTCCTTTTGTTGATATTTATAAGCGAAGCCGTGCTCGCGCTGCTTTTAAGGTACCTCGAAAACGCCGCAATTGCGGAGGACGTATTGACGGTGCCGCTGTATATAATGCCTTTCGTCGCGCTGCTGTTTACGGTAGGGCTTCTGCACCTTGCAAAGGCTCGCCAGCAAAAGGTTCAGATAATAATAGACAGTATGAACAAGGTCGCGGGGGGCGATTATTCGGTACGCATATACGAAAAGGCGAAAACGCGCGAATTCGAGATAATGTTTTCCAACTTCAACAAAATGGTTGAAGAGCTTTCTTCCGTCAAGACCCTGCGCGAGGATTTCATACGCGAGTTTTCGCACGAATTCAAAACCCCGTTATCGTCCGTGCACGGCTTTGCCGAGATTCTTGCGGAGGGCGGGCTTTCGGAGGAGGACAGAAAAAAATTCATTAAAATCATCGTCGACGAAACCGACCGGCTCCGTAAGCTTGCCGACAACACGCTCATACTTTCCAAGCTCGAAAACCAGCAGCTTGCGGGCGATACCGAAATAATAAAACTCGACGGACAGCTCAACGAAAGCATAATCATGCTCGCCCCCGAATGGGAAAAAAAGAGCTTGACCCTTTCGTCGGATTTGCAGCCCTTGACCGTGCGCGGTAACAGACCGCTTTTAATGCAGGTATGGGTCAACCTTATTTCCAACGCAATCAAGTTTACGCCCGAGGGCGGAGAAATAACGGTGGGGCTGAAAGTGCGCGGCGGGCGCGCCGAAGTTACCGTAACCGATAACGGCGCGGGCATACCCGAAAGCGAGCTTGCACATATTTTCGATAAATTTTACCGTGCGGCTGGCGCCGAAAAAGCGGAGGGCAACGGGCTCGGACTTGCGATTTGCAAGCGCATACTCGATTTGCACGGCGGTGAAATTTCCGTAAAAAGCGTTTTGGGCGAGGGCAGTACGTTTTCCGTAATGCTGGATATTGTCGAATAATGCTGTATTAACTGTATTAATCAAAAATTAGTATAGT
>DOCD01000126.1:2052-11657 GCA_003503945.1 Clostridiales bacterium
AATTAGTATAGTACGCTGTTTTTGGTATGTCAAGCATATAAACGAAAAAAATCGAGAAGCAATAAAAAGCGACAAAAAGCTTCCCCGAATTTTCGGGGAAGCTTTTTTATCGTGTGGTACAGCTCAAATATTTCGATTTTCTCATATTGCTTTCTTTACAATAAGACTGAAATTCTGACCGTTTTTCAACCGAATTATTATGGCGTTTTCCGTCAGGAAAAACTTGCCGATAAACAATTCCCTTAAAAGCGGCTCTATTTCCTGCAATAAATCGACAGGGGTGACAGGTGTTTCATTTTGCGCGGCAATTTCTGCCGCGTTTTTTTTGTGCCGTGATTTCATAAAATTCCTCTTAAAAGTTTTTCAATAAGTTGCGCATAAATATTGTACATAAATTATAACACTTCCAAAAATCAATTGACAAGTAAAAATTGATTATTGGTAGGATACTTATTTTGTAGTATTTATGGTTATTTTGTCGAAATTTGCTGAAAATCTGGATAACTTGATTTTTGACCACAATATAAGTCAAAAAGAACTTGCTGAGAAAACGGGGTTAGATAAGGCATCTATAAGTCGTTACCGTAAAGGCAACTGTATGCCTAATTTGAAATCGGTAGTTAAACTTGCCGAATATTTTAATTGCAGCATTGATTTTCTTATCGGGAAATCCGTGACAGAAAAGCACGGGGATTTTTTACCTTGTCCGCCCTTTTCGGAAAGGTTACAATTTTATGTTAATAATTATGAAGGTACGAGTTATAAGCTTTGTAAAACAGTGCATTTGCCCGATAACCGTTTTTACGATTGGTTAAAGGGTACACGCTTCCCGACGATAGACAATGTTGAAAAGCTTGCAGATTATTTTCATTGTACTATTGATTGTTTTTTGGGCAGAGAAAATTAACCGCAATTAAGCCTTCCCCGAGCGGGGGGAAGGTGTCTGCGCCGTGGAGGCGCAGACGGATGAGGGTGAAGTAAAGAATTTCAAACCTCATCAGGCATTGCCTTCGCGGCAAAGCCAGCTTCCCCAAAGGGGAAGCCTGAAATAAGGATAAAGCGCTCCCCTTGCTAAGGGGAGCCTTTTGTTATTTATTAACTTGCGAATTATAGAAAATAACGGCGAATAGTTAATTTTTATTTACATAGTATTTTATTTGTGTTTGACCGCAAAAAATTATAGAATATATAAGTAAATAAATATCGATAAAATAATATCGGTTAAAAGGCAGGAGGATACGATGGCACAAAATCTTTTCGAGGGTACGGCGGAACAGGCGGCTCGGCTTAAAAGCTGTATCGAGGAGCATCGCGGCGAAGCGGGCGCGCTTATGCCCGTTTTACACGAAGCGCAGAATATTTACGGGTATCTGCCCGCCGAAGTGCAGACGGTGATTGCGGAGGAGCTGGACGTGCCCCTTGCCGAGGTTTACGGCGTGGCTACCTTTTATTCGCAGTTTTCGCTCACGCCGAAGGGCAAGCACAGGATAAGCGTATGTCTGGGCACGGCGTGCTACGTCAAGGGTTCGGATAAAATTCTCGAAGCAATCGAAAAGGAACTGCGCATAACCTGCGGCGAATGCACGCCCGACAAAAAGTTTTCCATCGAAAGCTGCCGCTGCGTGGGCGCGTGCGGACTTGCGCCCGTTATGATAGTGGACGGCGAGGTCTACGGCAAGCTGACCGCCGACGACGTGGCGGGGATACTCGACAAATACATAAAGGACTGAGGAGGGCGGAAAAATGACTTGCGAACAGCTTAATAAAATAGCCGCTGAAAAAGCGGATTTAATAAACGTAAGAAGAGTCGTGCGCGAGCAAGCCGAAAAGCTCGCCGCGAACACGGGTTACAGAAAGCAGGTTCTGGTGTGCGGAGGTACGGGCTGTACCTCTTCAAAATCACTCGAAGTTATAAAACAGCTCGAAGCGAGCTTTACCGAGCTGGGCATAGACGATATTTTAATAGTTAAAACGGGTTGCTTCGGGCTCTGCGCGCTCGGTCCTATAATGATAGTTTATCCCGAGGGCGCGTTCTATTCGCAGATGACCCCCGAGCACGTCAAGACGGTTGCCGAAAAGCACCTCGTAAAGGGCGGCGAAATAGTAAAGGAGCTTTTGTACGCCGATACCGTGCACAAGGACGGCAGCGTTATACCCTTTGCCGAAATCCCTTTCTATAAATATCAGATGCGTATCGCGCTTCGTAACTGCGGCGTTATAGCAGCCGAGTGCATAGAGGAAGCTATCGCCGCGGGCGATTATCAGGCGCTTGCCAAGGTGCTTACCCAAATGACCCCCGAGCAGGTTATCGACGAGATAAAAGCTTCGGGCTTGCGCGGCAGAGGCGGCGCGGGCTTCCCTACGGGGCTTAAATGGCAGTTCACGAAAGAGGCTAAGGGCGACGAAAAATTCGTCTGCTGTAACGCCGACGAGGGCGACCCCGGCGCGTTTATGGACAGGTCGGTCTTGGAGGGCGACCCGCACACCGTGCTCGAAGCAATGACGATTGCGGGCTACACCGTGGGCGCGAATACGGGCTTTATTTACGTTCGCGCGGAGTATCCCATAGCGGTCGAAAGGCTGAATATAGCGATAGAACAGGCGCGTGAAGCGGGGCTTCTGGGCAAAAATATTTTAGGCAGCGGCTTCGACTTCGATATTCACGTAAGGCTTGGCGCGGGCGCGTTCGTCTGCGGCGAAGAAACCGCGCTTATGGCAAGCATAGAGGGCAGGCGCGGCGAACCCAGACCCAAACCCCCTTTCCCCGCGCAGAGCGGTATTTTGAAAAAGCCCACCGTTTTAAATAACGTGGAAACGTGGGCGAGCGTGGCGCCGATTATTTTAAAGGGCGCCGAATGGTTCAAATCGATAGGCACGGAAAAATCCCCCGGCACGAAGGTGTTCGCGGTCGGCGGAAAGATTAAAAACGTCGGGCTCGTCGAAGTGCCCATGGGCACGAGCCTCAGAACGATTATTTACCACATAGGCGGCGGTCTCCCCGGCGGCAAACGCTTCAAGGCGGCGCAGACGGGCGGCCCCTCGGGCGGGTGTATCCCCGCGACTCACCTCGACGTGGGTATGGACTTCGACAATTTAACCGCAATCGGCTCCATGATGGGTTCGGGCGGGCTTATCGTCATGGACGAGGACACCTGTATGGTGGATATCGCGAAATTCTACCTCGAATTCACCGCCGACGAAAGCTGCGGCAAATGCGCGCCCTGCCGTATAGGCACGAAAAGGCTTTTGGATTTGCTTACGAAAATAACCGACGGCAAAGGCGAACCCGAGGATTTGGATAAGATTATGGAGCTTGCGGAGCATATGAAAAGCTCATCGCTGTGCGCTTTGGGGCAGTCCGCGCCCAACCCGATACTTTCGACTATAAAGCACTTCGGCGACGAATATATGAAGCACATATACGCCAAACAGTGCCCGTCGGGGGTATGCAAATCCCTTCTCAACTACTACATAAATCCCGATAAATGCCGCGGCTGCACGCTCTGCAAACGCAATTGCCCCGCGGGCGCAATTACGGGCGAGGTCAAGGCGGCGCACGTTATCGACACTAAAAAGTGCATAAAGTGCGGACAGTGCATCGCGCATTGCAGATTTGACGCGATAATCAAAAAGTGAGGTGAGCGCAATGGTGAATTTGAAAATAAACGGCATATCCGTGAGCGTGCCCGAGGGCTCGACCGTGTTGCAGGCGGCAAGGGCGGCGAATATAAGAATACCCACCCTCTGCTATCTTAAAGACGTGCAGTGCGTGGGCTCGTGCCGTATGTGCCTCGTCGAAGCGACGGGTGCGAGAGGGCTCGTCACCGCGTGCACCTATCCCGTATCCGAGGGAATGGAAGTGCGCACCAACACTCCGAGGGTAAGGAAGTCGAGAAAGACTACCCTCGAGCTCATTCTTTCCACACATAAGAAAAAATGTTTAAGCTGCGTCCGCTCGATGAATTGCGAGCTTCAGAAGCTCGCGCTCGAATACAACGCGGAAGAGGACAGGTTCGGCACCGACCACGATATAAAGCCCATTGACGATTTGTCGGCTTCGGTCGTAAGGGACAACAGCAAGTGCGTTATGTGCACCCGCTGCGTCGCCGCGTGCGAGCAGCAGACGATAAGCGCAATCGGCCCCAAAAACAGGGGCTATGCAAAGACGATAGGCTCGCCGTACGACGTGTCGCTCGCGTTTACGCCCTGCGTTAACTGCGGGCAGTGCGTGGTTGCCTGTCCCGTCGGAGCGCTGTACGAAAAGAGTGCGATTGCCGACGTTTGGGGCGCGATAGTCGACCCGACTAAGGAGGTCGTGTTCTTCACCGCGCCGTCGGTAAGGGCTACTTTGGGCGAAGCGTTCGGCTTGCCCGTGGGCACCAACGTGGAGGGCAAAATGGTCGCCGCAATCAAACAGCTGGGCGACGTCAAGTGCTTCAATATGGATATTACCGCCGACCTTACCATTATGGAGGAGGCGAACGAGCTTTTGGACAGGCTTCAAAGCGGCGGGGCGCTCCCCATGTTTACGAGCTGCTGCCCCGGCTGGATTAAGTTTGCCGAGCATTACTATCCCGAAATTCTGCCCAACCTTTCAAGCTGCAAATCCCCGCAGGAAATGTTTTCGGCGGTGCTCAAAACATATTATTGCGAAAAGAACGGCATAGACCCGAAAAATTTGTACGTGGTTTCGGTTATCCCGTGCACGGCGAAGAAATTCGAGGTTTCCCGCGAGGAGCTGGGGCATTACACCGACGCGGCGATTACCACGCGCGAGCTGGCTAAAATGATAAAGGAAGCGGGCATCGACTTCGTGAATATCGCAGACGGCGAGTTCGACACGCCTTTCGGCGAAGCTTCGGGCGCGGGCGCTATCTTCGGTGCGACGGGCGGCGTTATGGAAGCGGCGTTAAGAACGGCGGCTTACAAGCTCGGCGGAAGCGGCGCGCCGCTCGAATTTAAAGAGGTGCGCGGAACCGCGGGCGTAAAGGAAGCGGAGTACACCGTCGGCGGGGCGACCGTAAAGGTTGCCGTCGCAAGCGGGCTCGGCAACGCGAGGAAGGTTATCGAAGCGGTAAAGAGCGGCGAAAAGGATTATACCTTCGTGGAAATCATGGCTTGCCCCGGCGGCTGTATTAACGGCGGCGGTCAGCCGTACGTGCACGACGAGGTGCGCAACAATATCGATTTGAAGGCGGTGCGCGCGCAGGCTCTGTACGACTACGACAGGGAAAGCAAGCTGCGCTGCTCGCACGATACCCCCGCCGTCGATACGCTGTATAAGGAGTTTTTCGGTAAACCCAACAGCCACAAGGCGCACGAGCTTTTACATACTTCGTATAAAGAAAGACCCAAATATTAATAAGTTCACAAAAATATGCGGCTATTCTGCGCCGCATATTTTTTGTACGCAATTACCCGCTTGCAAAATTTGACAATTATAATTAAACAAATCGCGCCCATACTTTTTACAAGGGGTATTTCACCCCCTTACGAAAGGAGAAAAAAGTGGAAAAATTTGTTTTGGGCGTCGCGCTGGGAATGGCGGGCGGCGCGCTTATTGTCGCAAATAACTGCAAGGTTCGCAATCTCGTAAAGAAAAATCAGGAAGAATTTATGCAGAAAGCGGAGCAGTATATCGACAGTAAGCTTGAAAAAATGGAGGGTAGTAACAACTAACCCAAATAATGCCGCGTAAATTACGCGGCATTATTACTTGTTTTATTTTTTTATATATGTTATACTCAATATATGGAAAGATACGTTGCTTTCGATATCGGCGATAAAAGGATAGGCGTCGCCATTTCCGACCCCTTCAATACATATGCTCTGCCTTCGCAGACCTATTTTCGGAAGGGGTTTAAAGAGGACGTCGCCGCGATTGCCGCAATCGCGAAGGAAAAGGGCGCTACGGTCATAATCTGCGGGCTCCCCGTAAATTTCGACGGCAGCGAGGCGTTGCAGACCGAAAAAACGCAGAGGTTTATCGACGCGCTTAAATGCGAGGCGAACGTACCCGTCGTTTGCGAGGACGAAAGGTTCACCACGAAAATGGCGCACGATACGCTTATAAGCGAGGGTATGCGCCGCGAAAAGCGGAAAAATTACGTCGACGCGCTCGCCGCCGCAAATATCCTCGACGGCTATCTTAGCCGTATAAAAAACGATTGAGTGCCGAAAAAGGCAAGGGCGGATTTATTTTTGCACATTAAAATCTGGAATATTCATAATAAGGTGTGCAAAGCAGCGCAAAGCTCGCGCGCCCGTTAAGCCTTTTACGACCGCAATATAAATATCACGAAAAATTTGTGCAAGCAAATTTTTGTGAATTTAATTTAGGAGTATAATTTTATGGAAGAAAATCAGGAACAGGAAAACGAACTTGAGGACGGTCTTATCGAGCTTATCGACGACGACGGAAAGGTGATAAACTTCAAGCTTTTGGACGTGACGGAGTATAAGGGCGAAAAATACACGTTGCTTCTTGCCGCCGAACCCAACGAGCAGATTGCGGAGGACGAGGTGGTCATTTTCCGCCTCAACGAGCAGGAAGAAACGCTCGAGCCTATCGAGGACGAAAAGCTTTTGGAAGAGATTTTCGAGTTTTACCAACAGGAAACGGACGGCGAAGAGGTGTATTCCGACGACGAGAACAATTAATATAGCCTAGGTGACACCTCACCACCGCTGCGCTTTGCTGCGCGGAGCCTCCCCGAAGGGGAAGCTTACAATAAGGCTGAAATAACGTCGAACCCCCGCGGGCTGATTGCCCGCGGGGGATATTTTTAAGTCAACAAACTGTCGAATGTTTCGTTGAATATTTCGCAAAGTTTTGAAAGCGTATTAAAATCCGGTTCGCATTCACCGCGCTCCCATGTGCCTACGGTTCGATAATTGACCCCGACAAGTTTACCGAGTTCGGTCTGACTTAAAGCTTGCCCTTTACGCAAATTTTTTAAATTTTCGGCAAATTTTATTTCTTTCATAATTATATTTTTGCCAAAAACCTTGGTATAAATCTTGACTTACCAGAAAATCTGGCATAAAATATTTGCGGAGGTTTACTTATGATAAATGTTTTATTGCAGAGGGTAGAGGAAAACGAAAAACTGACGGACGAACAAAAAAAGGACAGAAAATTGGAGCTGAAAGCTTATTGGCAAAAAAATAACAAACAACTTTTTAAGCTTGAAGCAAAGTATTCGAAAAAGCGCGACGATTTTATAATCTACATTAAAATAATGGGCATATATTACGAGCTTCGCCGCATATGCGAGGGTGCGGAAACCGTTCCTTTTATGCCCGGTGATAATTTTATCGAAGAAACGGAGGCGTTCGCCAATCGGTTACGGCGGGATTCATTTGAAATGTTTTGCCAAAATAATAATTTAAATTAATTATCTCTATTAAAACCGCTTTACAAGTATGTAAATTTTTGTTAAAATACTATGGCTATAAAAATTCACACCCTGCGGGCGGGCGTTCCGTGACGGTAAAATCTTTCAGTGCCGTAATAAACGCCGCTAAGGCTTCGCCTTTAATTGCCGCGCCGCACGGGGAGGTTAAACGGAGGAATTAAAATGGCGGTTATTTCAATGAAGCAGCTGCTCGAAGCGGGCGTTCACTTCGGGCACCAGACAAGAAAATGGAACCCTAAAATGGGCAAGTACATCTACGCGGCGCGTAACGATATTCACATTATTGACTTGCAGATTACCGTAGGGCTCATCGAAGAAGCGTACAAGTACGTCGTGGAAAGCGTTAAAGAGGGCAAGTCCGTTCTTTTCGTGGGCACCAAAAAGCAGGCTCAGGACGCCGTTAAGGAAGAGGCGGAGCGCTGCGGTATGTACTACGTAAATTCGCGCTGGCTCGGCGGTACGCTCACCAACTTCAAAACCATTCGTTCGCGTATAGACAGAATGGTCAAGCTCGAAAAAATGGAAGCTTCGGGCGAGTTCGATTTGCTTCCCAAAAAGGAAGTCGCTAAATTAAAGGAGGAAATGGGCAAGCTCCAGACCAACCTCAACGGTATAAGAGAGATGTCCAAGCTCCCCGGCGTTATGTTTATCGTAGACCCGCACAACGAGGATATTGCCGTAAACGAAGCGAGAAAGCTCAATATCCCCATCGTGGCGATTACCGATACCAACTGCGACCCCGACCTTATCGATTACGTAATCCCCGGCAACGACGACGCTATCCGCGCGGTTAAGCTTATTTCGTCGGTAATTGCAAACGCCGTAATCGAAGCAAATCAGGGCGAAACCCCCGTACTCGAAATGCCCGCCGACGAAGGCGAACCTACCTCGATTGAAGAAGTAGTGGCAATGGAGGAAGTCGCGGAGGAAGTACCCGAAGAGCAAGCCGAAGAAAAGGCAGAGTAAATAATTTACGCCGAAATGCTACAAGGCGGAATTGATTTCCGCCGTTAAGTAGCATTACGACAAAAATAACTCACGGCAAATTTTTTGCATAACAAAAAATTTGCGTGAACATAATAAGGAGTTAAGAAAATGGCATTTACGGCAAAAGACGTTATGAATTTACGTGAAAAGAGCGGCGCGGGAATGTTGGAGTGCAAAAAGGCGCTTACCGACGCCGACGGCGATATGGAAAAGGCTGCCGAGCTTTTGAGAGAGCGCGGCATTGCCAAGGCTGTTAAAAAGGAAGGCAGGATTGCCGCGGAGGGCGCGGTAGGCGCTTATGTATGCGAAAAGTGCGGCACGGGCGTGTTGCTTGAAATCAACTGCGAAAGCGACTTCGTTTCGCGCGGCGACAAGTTCCACGAAATAGTTGACAGCGTTGCAAAGGTCGTTGCGGAAAACAAACCCGCTGACGTGGAAGCGCTCAACGAATGCAAGCTGGGCGACGGCACCGTCAAGGATTTTATCACCAACCAGACGGCGATTATAGGCGAAAAAATTTCTATCCGCAGGTTTGAAATTTTCGTAACTGAAGGCAAATTGGAAACCTATATTCATATGGGCGGCAAGGTCGGCGTTATGGTCGAAGCGACAAACTTCAAAGCGGGCGAGGAGGAAACTCTGCACGATATCGCGCTTCAAATCGCGGCGGCAAAGCCCTCGTACGTGACCGAAGGGGAGGTGCCTGCGGCTGTTCTGGACAAGGAAAAGGAAATTATGCTCGTCCAGATGCAGAACGACCCGAAAAACGCGAACAAACCCAAGGAAATACTCGAAAAAATCGTTGCGGGCAAAATGGGCAAATTCTATCAGGACAACTGCCTTTTGGACCAGCCCTTCGTAAAGGACGACGGCAAGAAGGTTAAGGAAGTTATCGGCAGCAAATTCACCGTTGCACGCTTCGTTCGCTTCGAAATGGGCGAAGGTCTCGAAAAGAAGAGCGAGAACCTTCAGGACGAAGTGGCAAAGCAGGTTGCCGCAATGAAGAAAAATTAAATTCACAAAAATTCGCCGCTATTCTGCGCGGCGAATTTTTCGTGATTTCAGGGCTGCTCGCCCTCTGTCCGCAATCTAAGGGCAAACTTATTATATAATTGCGGACATTCACCTCGCCGAGGCGAAAGTATTCGCAAATTGGGTGCGCTTGCAAAAAATGCGATTTTTGCGCGCGCCGTAAATATT
>DOCD01000110.1:0-3491 GCA_003503945.1 Clostridiales bacterium
TTAATTTTCGGAGAAGCTTTATGTTGAACAAAAAAATCAAAAATTTTTTTATTGCGGGTTTACTGAGTGCGGTGGTTGCCGCAACGTGCGTTGCGGCGGGCTGCGCCGACAATACTGCGGACGGCAAAGGTAAAGTCGTTTCTTACGTCGCCTCGCCTTCGGTAACTTACAGTTCCACGGCGGAGGTCGTTGCCGCGGTTGCCGATACCGTCGTCGAGATAAGTACGGAAACGGTAAAAACGCAGTGGGGTCAGCAATATATCGTTTCGGGCGCGGGCAGCGGCGTAATAGTCGGAAGCTCTGAAAGCGATTATTATATTGTAACCAACAATCACGTAATAGAGGGCGCAAACGATATTTCCGTTACCACGCGTTCGGGCGTAAAATACGACGCTCGGCTTGTGGCGACCGACGATTCGGCGGATATAGCCGTCGTTACCGTAACTTCCGAAGCGGAGCTTCCTTTGGCAATCTGGGGAGATAGCGATACCCTTTTGATAGGTGAGGACCTTATCGCGATAGGCAACCCTCTGGGCAGTCTCGGCGGAACGGTGACGAAAGGTATTCTCTCGGCAACGGGCAGAAGTATTGCGGTCGGCGAATACTATATGACTTTATTGCAGACGGATACAGCGATAAACCCCGGCAATTCGGGCGGCGGGCTTTTCAATATGCGCGGCGAACTGATAGGCGTTGTGAATGCGAAAACCTCCGATGAAGAAATCGAGGGGATTTGTTTTGCGATACCCGCAAATTATGCGCGCAGCGTTTACGGCGATTTGATGCAATACGGTTATATCAAGGGCAGGGCAACTTTAAACTTAAAGCTTGCCGAAGGCAGCATATCCACGGGAATAAACACTCAGTCGCAGGGTATCGCATACGTCGTTTCGGCGGAAGGCTGGCCGGAAGATACTTTCAGGCAATACGACAGGATTTATAAAATCAACGGTAAAGAAATTTCGGGTATACTCGATTACAATACGGTGATGGCAGGCATGAAGCCCGGCGATAAGGTTGACGTGGAGGTGTTCCGCGGAAAGATTACGCAGGGCTGGCTGAACAACAGCATATCTTTTGAGACCGAAATCACCTCGTTTTCGGTTACGGCACTTCAATACGGCGAATAATAATAGCCGCGCGATACAATCGCGCGGCTATTGCTTGTAAAAACCTTGAATTATTTTTAAATACGTGTTATAATAAAAAATATGAAAGTGTGTGTTGCCGGTCTCGGGCTTATAGGCGGTTCTATGTGTATGGCGTTAAAGCGCGCCGGATATAATGTTGACGGGTGGAACCGTTCGCCGTCGCCTCTTGAATATGCCGTCGAAAACGGAATAATAGACGGAGCGGCTTGCTCTTTTGCTTTTTACGACGTAGTGTTCGTCGCTCTGCCGCCCGAAGCGATAATTAATTTTATCGACGGAAACGAGTTCAAAGACGGCGGAATCGTGGCGGATATATGCGGCGTGAAAAAATTTATCGAGGATAAAGTTTACTCGTCAAAGCGCAATTTCCGTTACGTGGGCTGTCATCCCATGGCGGGTAAAGAGGTGTCGGGCATACGCAACGCCTGTGCCGACCTTTTCGACAGGGCGAGTATGGTTATAACTTCGGACGGGCGCACCGATAAGGACGCGCTCGAAACCGTTCGTAAGCTTACACGCGATATGGGGTTCAAATATATCGTTGAGTGTTCCGCAAAAATTCATGACGAAAAGATAGCCTACACTTCGCAGCTGGCGCACTTGGTATCGAACGCATATGTGCGGGACGAGCGCCTCGAAAGCTGCATAGGCTTTACGGGCGGAAGCTTTCAGGACATGACGAGGATTGCGGGCGTGGACGAATACGTATGGGCATCGCTGTACCTTAAAAACGCCGAAAATCTTTCGGACTGTCTGCAAAATCTTATAAATTCGCTTTCTCTAATAAAGGCTGCAATCGACTGCGGCGACTGCGAAAGATTGCGCAGCGTTCTCCGCGAGGGGAAAGAGCGGTTTGAAAGCGATAAAAAAATAATGCAGTCGGAAGATATTATCGTTACAAAATTGAAGTAATTTTATAAATAATATGTTATAATGGAATTGTACAAAATAAAAATAAAATCGTCCGGCGACGGCTGGACGGATAACAGAACGTCGATAGGCAAGTATTACGACGACGGCGTAATGCGTTTTAAGTATGAAATCGACGGTGACGTATGCGTGCTTTCGGTTAAGGACGGCGTCGTTACGCAGACGAGAAAGGGTGATAACGAGTTTGCGTTTGTATTCGAACGCGGCAAAACGACGAAGTGCGTGTTCGGCAGCGAAGGAATGCGTGGGGAGTACGCGATACATACCGACAAACTCAAAATTTACCGCGGCGACGGAGTGTTCAGGCTAACGCTTGGATATTGCCTCGGCGACGGCGAAGAAAAAATAAAACTTATATTTACGGCGGTAAAAAATATAACGCAGGAGATGAAATGAAAATAGAGTACCTTGGACATTCAAGCTTCAAACTTACCGAAAGCACGGGCACGTCAGTTGTTTGCGACCCGTACGATTCGTCGGTAGGTTACGATATGCCCGAAGTAGAGGCGGACGCAGTCACTGTTTCGCACAGGCACTATGACCATGATAATTTAAACGCGGTCAAGGGTTCGCCGAGAATAATCGAGGGCGAATGCAGCGTCGACTTGCACGGGGTGGAAATTACCGCGATAAAAAGCTTTCATGACGGACAGCGCGGCAGGCTGCGCGGCGAAAATACGATATTCAAATTTCGTATGGACGGGATAGATATCTGTCACCTAGGAGATTTGGGCGAAGCGTGTTCGTCCGAGCTCATCGACGTGCTTCTTCCCGTAAACGTACTGCTTATCCCCGTCGGCGGCACTTATACGATTGACGCGGAAATGGCGAAGGAATACGTCGACAGAATTATGCCCGACGTGGTTATACCTATGCATTATCGCGAAAAGGGCTGTAAGCTCGACATAGATAAAGTCGAGGATTTTACCGATTTATTTGATGAGGAGTACGTCGAGGAAATCGAGGACGGCGAGCTTGAACTGATGCGCAGCGATTTGAACGGCGAAACTAAAATAGTGGTTTTGAGGAGGCGTTGAAACTTTGGATACAAGGACTGACGATTTGAAAAGACGGCTCAACGCCAAAACAATACACGATTTGAGACAGATAGGCAGGGCAGTCGGCGTCGTTCGTCCTGCGGACGGCAAGAAGGACAGACTTATCGATTGTATTTTGTCAATAGCCATCGGTGAAACCGACCCCGCCGCGCCTGCGGTGAGGGGCGCGCATCCGAAATCACAGGAGTATGACAGGCAGCTTGTTGCGGATATTTTGCGTTGCCGCGAAGTCAGCCTTAGCCCCGACGGACAGGAAATACAGTCGGGCACGGAAATATCGGTCGGGAGCGGCGCGGAAAGCGACGCTCTGGATTTTGTTGCGGACGGAATACTTGAAAAATGCGACGGTAGA
>DOCD01000110.1:3812-4693 GCA_003503945.1 Clostridiales bacterium
CGGCCGCCGCGAATATTTTTTTACGAGAGTGCTCGTAAACGATTATTTTATAGAAAATTACGGACTTCGCGCGGGCGATATGCTTTGCGGGCAGTGTAAACGTACCTCGCTTGACGAAGCAGCGGGGCTTGCGGTATTGCACTCCGTAAACGGGCTTCCCCCAGAATCAAGCCGCAAACGCAGGAGGTACGAATCGCTTACGCCTCTTTATCCCGTCAGACGTATTTATACGGATGCCGACAACGACCCGACGTGCAGAATAGTCGACCTTTTCGCGCCTATGGCGGCGGGGCAACGCGCGCTTGTATCGGGTAGACGGGGCAGCGGCAAAACCACGGTTTTAAAAAAGCTTGCCGCAGGTATCCGTAAAAACAACCCCGACTTCAAGCTTATACTGCTTCTTATCGACTGCGCGCCCGAACAGGAGTCGGATTTCCGCCGCTCCTTCCCCGATTGCGACGTTTTTACTTCAACGTACGACGCGGGGGCGCAGTTCCACGTTTCGACGGTTACGTTCGTCCTCGAATATGCAAAGCGACTTCTGGAAACGGGGCGCGACGTCGTGCTTGTTTTCGATAATCTTACTTCGCTTGCAAGTGCGTATACTCTATGCTCAAAACAATTTTATGCCGCGGCGCCCGCTGCCGTCGACGAGGTGAAAAAGTTTTTTGCGGCTGCGCGCAACGCGGAGGAGGGAGGTTCGCTGACTGTATTGACGGCGCTTAACACCGATTCCGACGACAGACTTGAAGAGTCGCTTTTATCCGAACTTAAAAGGATGTGTCATATGCGCCTCGCGCTTTCGGATAAAATTGCCGATGCACGCATATTTCCTTCCGTATACATACAAAATTCTTATACGGTTTGGGAAGAAAATTTAC
>DOCD01000110.1:4964-5182 GCA_003503945.1 Clostridiales bacterium
TACGGTTTGGGAAGAAAATTTACTGTCGGAGGAGGAAAGGCTTACGGCGGCGAAGCTTCGGGAAATGCCTACGGAAGAGGCGGCGAGCTTTATTTTGCGTACGAAAGACAATGCGGAGCTTTGCGATACGCTTAAAAGGTAATTTATGGCTGATAAAAATTTATTTACCGATAAGGTAAAAATAAAAATCAAATCGGGCGACGGCGGCGACGGAATGA
>DOCD01000004.1 GCA_003503945.1 Clostridiales bacterium
GAATTTGCATTTTTATCAAATTCAACAATGTGTTGTAAAAGGGTGCAATATACCCATTAAAATATAAAGAGTCCTTGCAAAATAAGTATTCGTTTAGTTTGGCATAATTAATATAGCATATTCACGCCTTAAAATCAATAGTTTAGATAGGCGAATTTGTAAATTTTCAATTTCGTGGCACTATTGCGGGTGTTGGATAAAAATCTACTATAAAAAATTAGACAGCATACGCTGTCTTGTTTATATAATCCGCCATAATCGAAGTTATGAGTGAAAAAAGAAAAAGTAAAAATCGACAAACATCTTACGAAATTTGTCGATTTTTGGTGGGCATTAGATAACCTAAAACGAATAATTTAGGCTTGCCGACAACTCTAAAACCATATCGAACCCAACGATAAATTGAAATTTATAATGCTTGCTCCATAGTTAAACTTTGTACAGACATGCCCAACGACTGATAGAATTTTATTGCCCCTGCATTGAAGTTCCACACCTTTAATTCCGCAGACGTTGCTCCTAATTCTTTGGCACGCTTAATACCTTCTTGATAAACGGCAGTTCCAATACCTATTCGACGATAATTTTCATCCACAACAATATTTTCAAAATATGCATAAGTGCGTGGAGTTTGTATTTTATACGTAGATTGTCTGATTTGTACAATTGCAAAACCGACAATTTTATCGTTAACTTCGGCTCCAAGCATTATCTTATTGTTGTCGGATAGCGATGCTTCAAAGTCCCACGCCTTTGGCGTATTCGGTTTTTCTATTTTTCTGAATAAATCAGGGCGCTGTTCCATTTCCGAGTTGTGCAACTGCATAAAAAGATTATTCACGTCGTCAAAATCTTCTAATTTGAGATTGCGTATTACCATTTATATTCTCCGTTAAATTGAAATTTATCGTTCTATTGCTCGTTCCATTAAAAGAATTGTGCCGTGTTCCTGTTCTCGAACTTCGCCGGTTTTAGTGAATTTGTTTTTAGTCCAAAATCTTTCGCTTTGCGGATTGCCTTTGTCTATTCCCAAGCGAATAGAATCAAAACCCGCTTGCTTTATTACATCAACACAATGTTTGATAATATGACTACCAACGCCTTTTCCTTGATATTTAGCATCAACCATAAATAAGCCGATAAATGCTGTCTGTTCATTCGGATAACCTAAAATCAGATCCATTATGGCAACCAATTTTTCGCCGCGGAAAAAGCCGAAATAGAATTTATCGTCGAATGCTTTATTCGGCGGTAACGCGTGCATATCTTCTAATATACTTTCTTTCGTAACAAACGGTGGATGATACCGATAAAACAACTCATTAGAGCCACATAGCAAAAATACAGTATCAATATCGCTCTCATATAATGCTCTTGCTTGATAATCGCTTGAAAAATCTTCTATTTTCATATTAGTAGCCTTACGCCAAATTACTGTTTATCGCACAATTATTATATCAAAGTGAAGTTAATTATTCAAGCAAATGGCATAGGCTCTTTGAGACTTATCTCAAATCACAAAGAAAAATGACCGATAAGATAGTGGTTCTTATCAGTCATCTAATGGTGGGCAATACAGGGTTGCCGCGGATTCGCGGCGGGCTTTGGCGCAAGCGCCAAGCGCCTAGCGAACAGCGCGGCAAAAAGCTTTGCGGTTATTTTGCCGTTAAGCATGATTACGAGTAGGGTAATAATAAGGTTTTGCCGTGCCGCGCTACTCACGCCGATTATCCACCACGATAAAAGCCGCTCGTCGGCGGCTTTTTTCGTGGTGGAGCGGTAGTAACCTAAAACGAATTTTTTTGGCGTATATTATTGCCCGTTTTGCGCAGTTACGATAATTTGCACCGCAGGCGTAACAATATTTAAGTAATTATATGTTTTGTCAATAACCGCCAAAAGTATATATTCGCCCGCAGATGCTCTTACAATGTTGTCGTCATCATCAAAAAAAGCATAAACTTCGTGTTCGCTCTTATTATCGTTATTCTGCGCCCAATAATCATCAAGAAATTGATTATCTTTTTTCTGCGCTTCCGTAAATCCGTCGTAAACGCTTTTCTCGAAAAGATATAATACATAATAACCGTCGGTGTCATTCGTTTTTTCACAGAATGTAGTTCCGCCGTTACTCTTTACTTCCGCGCCTTTGGGGTTCCTTACGATAACTTTGCTCCTTGTGCCTTGCGACTGCCAAGTCGTTAAGATAGGATGTACGGTAAAGTTGCCGCTTTGCGATTGTACAACGCTAATATTTACCTCCGCTTTTAGTTCGTAATTTGCGTCCGCTTTAAGTTCGGCTTTTTCGTTGTAAACATATTCTATTTTATAACTCCCCGTAATCATATCGTCGGGCAACGCCGTTATTTCTTTGTATTCGTCATCCGAGAAAGTATAATATTTTACCGTAAATTTTTCGTCGGTACGAAAAACTTCTTTTGTGTCGTTATTCGTATCGTGCAGGAATAATTTATATTTGGTTAAATCAAGAGCTTCGCCGTAGCTTGTTTCAATGTTTAAGGTTGTTTGACCGGCGAAATCATTATTCGTGCCGTCCGTTATATAAAGAAAGTCGATTTTCGCCGAGTTGCCGTTATTGCAAGCCGCAAGACCGATAGCGCAAGTTATGGCGCATACAAACGCCAAAACGGTGAGTAAAAGTTTCTTTTTCATAGTTTACCTCCAATGAACTTAAATTTAACGAAATAAAAAAGTGCGCCCATTGTGAGCGCACGAAAAACGCGGCTCTCAATGTTGCTACACATTTTTCCTATGTTTAGGTGAGAGTACGTTTTTACCGAAAGGTACTCCCAAACATAGTATTAAAATGTGTAGCATAATCAATATAGCATATTTTCAAATAAAAAGCAAACGAAAATGAACTTGATATTAAACTTTTGGCACTGTGACGGGCGCTTGATATAACGAGCGCGCGTCTACGCCGCGCGAAATGTAGTTAGAAGCTGAATTGCTTTTTGTGAGAGGAGGTGTGTATTGCCGTTCTCCAAAAAAACAACTTTTCGTAGGAACTCCGAAAAGTTGTAGGTGGATTCTGTGGTTTCCCAGAGGGAACCCTCCGCAGAGCTTCGCAAGCAAAGCTTGCTCGCACGAACAGTGATTCAAAACCCCGACACCGACACAGAATAATAGCACCTCAATTGAGGTGCTATTATTCTGGTGGGAGGAGGTGGATTCGAAC
>DOCD01000009.1:0-1991 GCA_003503945.1 Clostridiales bacterium
AAATTTTAACCGAAAGCGCACAATACGACGTTTCGTGCTCTTCCTCGGGCTCTAAAAGGGCAAATAAAGCGGGCGGGCTGGGCAACGCGTCCGCGGGCGGGATTTGCCACTCCTTTACGCCCGACGGAAGGTGTATATCTCTTTTAAAAATTCTTATGAGCAACGACTGCATTTACGACTGCGAGTACTGCCCCAACCGCCGCAGCGCGGACGTCAGGCGCGCAAGGCTCACGCCCGACGAAATATGCGAGCTGGTTATAAATTTTTATAAGCGCAATTACATCGAAGGGCTTTTTTTATCCTCCGCCGTTTTCGACAACCCCGACAAGACTATGGAGCTTCTGACCGAAACGGTAATAAAGCTAAGAAAGCTGTACAATTTCAACGGATACATTCACTTAAAGGGCATCCCGCACGCCGACGGGGCGATAGTTATGAAAGCCGCGCGCGTTGTGGACAGAATGAGCTACAACGTGGAGCTGCCCAGCGAAAAATCGTTGAAGCTTTTAGCCCCGCAAAAGACCAAACAAAGCCTACTTTTGCCGATGAAAAGCCTTAACGAAGCAATCGAGTACGACAAACAGAACAAAGTAAGGCGCGGGAAGGTTCTGCCCGCGGGTCAGACTACGCAAATGATTATAGGCGCGTCGCCCGAAAGCGACGGGCAGATATTGAAGCTTACGGAAGCTCTGTACAGAAATATGAATTTAAAACGCGTGTACTACTCCTCCTATGTGCCCGTCGTAAAAAGCAGCAAGCTGCCGACGGTCGGCGCGGGGCTCCTAAGAGAACACCGCCTTTATCAGGCGGACTGGCTTATCCGCTTTTACGGCTTCAACGTGGACGAGATTTGCGGCGAGGGCGAAAACCTGCCCTCCGAATACGACCCGAAGTGCGCGTGGGCTCTGAAAAATATGCACCTTTTCCCCGTAGAAATAAACTCGGCTCCGCTCGAAACCCTTCTGCGCGTGCCGGGGATAGGCGCGAAAAGCGCGTACCGTATTACGGAAGCCAGAAGATATTCAAAGCTGGACTTCGATAATCTTGCAAAAATGCGCATAGTATTAAAGAGGGCAAAGCACTTTATCACCTGCAACGGCAGATTTTACGGGTCGGAAAGCTTCGCACAGGTCAAAACCTCGCTGATGCTTGCGGGCTCGAACGAAATCAACGAACAGCTTACTATGTTTTCCGACACACCCACCGCGCTTTCCGCCCTCACGGGTGAGATATGACGATTTATATAACGGACGGTTCGCCCGCCGCATTCTTTACGGCGGTGTTCGACGCGTTTTCCGACAGGGATTGTATAATAACCTCCGACACGCAAATTCAGCTTTCGTTTGACAGCCGTGTGATACGTATCGGATACGACGAGCAAAAGTGCGCGCGCGTAAGGCGCGGCATAGCTAAATACGACCCGCTTGCGGAGCGGGAAATTCTGCTTGCGCTGAGAAGCTGCGACCCGCTTAAAGAACAGATTGCGTTTACGTATATAAAAAAGCTTATGCAGTTTAAATGTGCGATAAATAAAAGGCTTAGCATGCCCGAAGTTATCGAATTCAACGACGTAATATACAATGTTACGGGCGAGACGCACAGGCTTAAAGGGCTTTTGCGGTTTATGGAAAGCAAGGACGGCGCGCTTTACGCCCCCTATACCCCCGACAACGACATCACCGACCTTCTTATGGAGCACTTTGCCGAGAGGTTCAAAAACGAAAAATTCGTAATCCACGATTTAAAAAGGAAAATCGCGGGGCTTTACGACGGGCGCGAGTGCATAATGGGCTATGCGGGCGAGGCGGAAATTTATCTGTCGGAATACGAGCGCGCATTCGAAAACCTTTGGAAAAAGTACTACAAGTCGGTAACAATCAAAGAGCGCCCACACGAAAAACAGATGAAAGGCAGTATGCCCGTACGGTACTGGAAATTTCTGCCCGAGAAAAATCAGTGAATAAAAAATTTGCGGAGCTTTGAAAGCTCCA
>DOCD01000009.1:2265-3054 GCA_003503945.1 Clostridiales bacterium
AGCAGATTTTTTATTGAAATTTTACAACATTAACATAGGAACAACGACGTCCATAGTAGCCGCCGCCGCAGCAGCAATGCAGGTCACCATAACGACCATAAGTATACTGGACGCCAAACCGACGCAGAATCCGATAAGCGCGCCCTTGCCGCACGATTTGGCTTTAAGCGGGTAATCCGTGTGCCATACAAGGTACAGGATAAGTCCTACGATAGGGAAAAAGAAACCGAGAACCGCAAATCCCATATTGGGCGCGTCACCGACGGCAGTCGCAGCTGCAACTTCCTTGACGGCTACGCCGCATTTGGGGCAAACGACGGCATTATCGTCGATTTCTTCACCGCAATTTTTACAAAACATATATCTCTCCTTTGTTTTTTTTCATTATAATATATACTCAAATTACAGTCAAGTATATACTAAATATTCAAATTTTTTGTTATTTTGTCAAAAAAATCGGATAAATAATTGTTTTTAACCTCTTCGAGCTTTCCCGCGTCGGCAGCTTTCGTAAGGTTTGCGTCGATAGGCATTTTCGCCACTGCGGGAATACCGTTTTCGAGCGCGAACGCGTCGACCCCGCTATCGCCGAACACGGAAATTTTCCTGCCGCAGTCGGGGCATTTGATATAGCTCATATTCTCGACTATGCCCAGAACGGGTACGTTCATCATCTGAGCCATATTTACGGCTTTTTTGACAATCATACCGACTAAGTCCTGCGGGGTGGTGACGATGATTATACCGTCGAGCGGGATACTCTGGAAAACGGTAAGCGGCACGTCGCCC
>DOCD01000009.1:3358-3931 GCA_003503945.1 Clostridiales bacterium
AACGGTAAGCGGCACGTCGCCCGTGCCGGGGGGCATATCTATAAACATTATGTCGACGCCCGTCCAGATAACGTCCGTCCAGAATTGCAGCACGGTGCCCGAAATGAGCGAGCCGCGCCATACTACGGGCTCCGATTCGTTTTCAAGCAACACGTTCATCGACATAAGCTGTATACCGCCATCGGTAACTACGGGCAGAATGCCGTTTTCGCTGCCCGTAGCGCGCTCGTGCACGCCGAACATTAATGGAATGGACGGCCCCGTGATATCCGCGTCCATAACAGCGGTAACCTTGCCCTTATCCTGAGCCGCCGCCGCGAGAAGCGCGCACGTCATCGATTTACCTACGCCCCCCTTACCGCTTACGACGGCGATTACTTTTTTGATATCGCTTAATTCGTGAGGTTTTTTTAGAAAGCTTTTCTTATCGCGCGAGGAACAGTTTTCGCTGCACGAAGAACAATCGTGAGAACAATTTTCCGACATAATCAAACTCCTTGATAAATTACATATATTTTAATTTATCGACAAAAATTTGTCAAACAAAACCTTGTAAAGTTGCTTGCCAAACGG
>DOCD01000099.1:0-2148 GCA_003503945.1 Clostridiales bacterium
TATCACAAGATACGGTAATTTCAGCC
Organism: Clostridiales bacterium; assembly: GCA_003503945.1. GTDB lineage: Bacteria > Bacillota > Clostridia > Christensenellales > Borkfalkiaceae > Coproplasma. The sequence goes on from DOCD01000099.1 coordinate 27, forward strand.
CATATTTCTTACATTTTATTTTTATAACGTCGGATATGCTTTTTACGTACGAACGATAGTCGTCGACGCCGAGTTTGGGGTCGCGGTCCGTATACCAGATGCCAAACCCGCCTCCCATATTCAGAACGTCGGCCTCGAACCCGCACTTTTCTTTCAGACCATTGATAAAATCCAGCATTTTTTCGGCTGCAAGCGCAAAGGATTTTCTTTCGAATATCTGCGAACCTATATGGCAATGAAAGCCCGACAATTTCAGATTTCGTTTTGTCAGAACGTATTCCGTGATATTTTCGGCATATCCGCCCTCTACGGAGAAGCCGAACTTACTGTCCGTTTTTGCCGTCTGTATAAATTCGTGAGTGTGCGCCTCTACGCCGGGATTTACCCTTATAAGCACATTCTGCACAACGCCGCAAGCTTTTGCTATACAGTCGAGCATATCCGCTTCGTCAGCAGAATCGAGCACTATAATGCCGACACCGCTTTCAACGGCAAGCTTCAGCTCTCCGTATAGCTTATTATTACCATGTAAATAGATATTTTTAGGTAAAACGCCCGCTTTCAAAGCAGTATAAAGCTCTCCGCCGGAAACAACGTCGACGCCGACCCCTTCGCTCTGCATAACTCGGTATATGGCCGAGCATGCAAACGCCTTTGATGCATATAACACCATGCCGTGCCCGTCGTAATAATCTCGTACGGCGCTTTTAAATACGTTAACCATTGTGCGAATATGAGCTACGTCATAAACGTAAACCGGAGTTCCGAATTCTTCGGCGATTTTTTTTGCGTCCATACCGCCTATAATCAGCCGTCCATTTTCTGTTTTCAGTGTATCTCTGCCGTTCATATTCACCTCAACTGTTATTATTTATTTTATCAAAATACAATTAAATAGTCAAATAAAATAAATGCCTTATAAAATAAACGGAACGCACGTTTATTACGCGCGTTCCGTTTATTTTACGGTAACATTTTAAAGTGCCCACTGTCCGGAAATATTTACGAAATTGTCGCCGAAGCCCGCTTTTTTAACGTCTTCCGCAGATACGACCGTAATTGTATCACACAAAATTCCGTCTTTGAATACTTCTATTTTACCTACGGCTTGTCCTTTGACAACAGGAGCTTTTACGCTCTCCGCAACGATATTATAAGTTATTTCTGGGGTTTTGTTTACGGCAGAGAATACGTAGCAGTTGCGCTCGGGACAAACCGCAAAGCTCTGCTTTTTACCGCCGGAAAGGGTAAATTCGTCGTTTAAAGTTACGTTTTTATCCAGTACGATTTTATTTTTGTAATTTGCAAACCCATAATTAAACATGCCGATAACGGAATTAAATCTGTTATCGCTGCTGTCTGCGCCGAGCACAACCGAAATAAGACGCATACTGTCCTTTTGCGCGGTAGCCGCAAGACAGAAGCCAGCTTCGTTAGTAAATCCCGTTTTACCACCGTCGCAAAGCGAATATTTTTTCAGTAATTTATTCGTATTCGTCATTGTTGTCGTTCTGTTATCGGGGTGAACAAAATCCTCAAGCCAAACTTTACTGTAATTGAAGTAATTTTCAAATGAAAGTAGATTTTTGAACATTATCGCAACGTCATGCGCACAGGAATACTGATTTGCCTTTGGCAACCCCGTACAGTTTGCAAAAAGCGTATCGTTGCAACCGAGTTCAGCCGCCTTGCCGTTCATCTTTTCAACAAACGCCGATTCGCTACCCGCTACCGTCTCGGATATCGCAACGCAGCTGTCGTTAGCCGAACAAACGACTATACTTTTTAAAAGTTGGTCGACGGTGTATTCGCAGCCGCTGCCGAGAAACACCTGCGAACCGCCCATTCCGGCCGCGTTTTCACTTGCGGTAACCACGTCGTCAAGAGAAAGCTTACCGTCATTAATTGCTTCCATAGCGATTGTTAAAGTCATTACCTTACATACGCTGGCAATCGGCATGCGCGTATATTCGTTTTCCTTATAGATACATTCTCCTGACTGCGCTTCTATGAGATATGCCGACTTGCAGCCCTTTACCATATCCTCTTCATCTTTTTTAACCGTAAAACCCGTAGCAGCAACGCTTCCCGCAAAAATGCAGGCCGCGGATAATAATGTAAT
>DOCD01000099.1:2396-3145 GCA_003503945.1 Clostridiales bacterium
GATAATAATGTAATTAACTTTTTCATACCATTATTATGCGGTAAAAAAGTTTTATTATACTATTACTATAATTACCCTGAAAACCACGTTAATCAGAATAAGCAACGCGAGAGTATTTATAACCGCAAATACCGCAGGCATAATAAACACGTATTTTTTATTTACAGATTTGCAGACGTCGGCGGTAAAAGTACAGCACATCAAAGAAATAAGACCGGCAGGAATAAAAACGATAATCGCAACCGAAATCCCTCCGAACGCCGCGGCACATAATAAAATGCATGCGTAAACGGTAAATAGCATACCTCGCACAAACACAAAAATCAGTGTTATATACTTAAACCGAGTACAGTAACCGATCAGAAAAAACAGATACAAATAAAATAGTTCACTTAAAATGTGCGGAAAAATTATACTGCCGTTTTTAAAATTAAATACAAAATAAACGTAGTCATTTGCAAAATTAACGAAATATACACTTAAATTACCAAATTTGAATAGTACTATGCCAGATATAATAGCGCAAATCAGCGTTGCCGTGACGGCAATAAAATACTTTTTATCCCATTTATAACCGTTAAAAGACAAATTCCTCATATACAATTATATGAGGAATTTGAAACTAATATGAACTTAACATTTTGTCGATGCTTATACCGTATCCCCTCGTCGGGTCGTTAACAAATACGTGAGTTACGGCGCCAATCAATTTTCCGTTCTGAATTATGGGACTGCCGCTCATTCCCTGA
>DOCD01000099.1:3431-6687 GCA_003503945.1 Clostridiales bacterium
ATGGGACTGCCGCTCATTCCCTGAACAATTCCGCCCGTCTTTTCGATAAGGCTTTCGTCTTCTATTTTTATTACGAAATTTCTGTTTTCCTTATTCGATTTATCCACTTTCACGATTGAAATTTCATACTGCTTGGCTTCGTTGCCGCGAAGCGTCGTGTATATACTTGCTTTGCCCATCTTTACGCCGTCTATCCCGCCTTTTTCTATTCTGACAAGGCGCGATAAGTCGAATTCATCGGACAAATCGCCGTAAATGCCGCAGGAACAGTTTAATTTTGCGGTGCCGAGCACGTTGCCGTTTTCAAATGCTCCGCGAAGTTCTCCCGGCGTACCCTTAACGCCTTTTTTAATGTCGTAAATCATACAACCGTAAACCGTACCGCCGCATATTTCTACCATACTGTTTTTCATATCGGTTACGGGATGCCCCAAGGAAGCAAATTTTCTGCTTGTACCGTCCACGTAAGTTACTGTTCCGATTCCGTTCAGACTGTCTTTGACAAGTATACCGAGTTTTCTAACCCCGCTCGAAAGTTCGCTTACGGGGTTAATTTCAAACTGAATAATTTCCCCGTCCCTGACGACGCTTATATTGTATTTTTTATATTCTTCCGATAAGATTTTGTTGATATCGTTCGTGCTTTTGATTTTTTTGCCGTTTATCCCGTCGATAACGTCGCCCGTCTTAATACCGCACTCTCTTGCAGGCGACCGCATACCTTCCGGCGTCAACACGTCGCAAATGCCTATAACCTCAACGGTAGTCGTGTTCAGAGTAAAGCCTGCGGGAAACCCGCCCAAATATAAAACGTCCGTATCCGCGCTTGCATTTATGGGCGATGCCGACAATGCGAATACAAGTATTGAAATTAATATTAAAAAAGTCCTGACTAATTTTTTTCTTAAACGCATAACAGTATTGTGTGCAGGACGTGGGATAATATTCAAAAAAAACGACGGTAAACTCCGTCGTTTTACTTAAATTGCTTTATAAGTTCTTCTGCGTGTTTATACGCCGTATCAGACTCTACACTGCCCGTAAGCCGCACTATTTCCGTTATTTTTTCACTGTCGGTAAGCTTTTTAATGTTTGTAAACGTTTTACCGTCACGCTCCGATTTATATATAAGGAAATGACTGTCGCTTGCCGCGCAGACCTGCGGCAAATGAGAAACCGCTAAAATCTGGGTAACTTTGGCAATATCTTTAAATTTATTTGCAACCGTAAACGCCGTATAACCGCTTATACCCGCATCGATTTCATCGAACACATATGTAGAAATACCGTTCAAGTCCTTGAACTGCGTTTTTACGGCAAGCATAAATCTGCTTAACTCACCACCGCTTATTACTTTATTTAAAGGTTTATAAGGTTCGCCTTTATTTGCGGAAAATTCAAAATAAATTTCATCGCACCCGTTCACCGAATTGAGATCGGCGGTATTTTTATCAAATTCTTTGAAATTTACCCTGAATTTTGCATTCGGAATATTCAGAGTTTTCAGTTGCTCGACAACCTTTCCGCAAAAGTTTTCAGCCGCTTTTTTGCGTAATCCGGAAAGTTCAACGCACAAATCATAAATTTTACCGTTGCAAACGTCGATATCTCTGCCGTATTTATCCAGCAATTCGGCGCTGTCGGAAATAGCCAGAAATTCGCTTTCGGCTTTTTCGAGGAAGCTCAGAATTTCATTTTCGTCCGCGCCGTACTTCTTTTTTAATGCATTAATAAGCGTAAGCCGCTCCTCAACCTGAAGGGCCTCCCCTTCATTGAAGCTTATCGCTTCAATTGCGTCCGAAAGCGACTCGGATATGTCTGACGCGTCCGCATACAGACTTTCAAGCCTAGCATAGATATTTTCATAATGCTCGCCGATATCGGAAATCCGCCCCGTTTCCCGCAACGCCGAGCTTATACCGTCGCTTATCCCGCCGTCGTCGTCGAATATGCTTTTCACGGTATTCAATGCCGTAAGAATTTTTTCCGCATTCAGGATTACATTTTGCCGCGCTTTCAGTTCTTCGTATTCACATGCTTTAAGCTCCGCGCTTTTTATCTCTTTTATCTGGTAATCCAATAAATCGAGCCTGCGCGCCCTCTCCGCCTCGTCGCCGCCAAGCGACTTTATCGCCGCGTTGAGTTTTCTCTTTTCCGAAACTAATTCGCTTAAACTCCGTTTTATACTTTCGGCTTGCTCTCCGCAGAGTCCGTCGATAACCTTCAACTGGTTCTGCTCGCTTTGCAGAAAAAAATGCTCGCTCTGTCCGTGCACGTCGACAAGGTGTTGCGTAACGGTTTTCAGCATCGAAAGACTCACAGTGTTTCCGTTGATTTTTATGCCGCCCTTGCCGTCGATATTCAGCCTGCGGGATATAATTATATTTCCGTCGCACTCTATATCCATTTCTTCAAGCCTTTTACAGGCTTCGGAATTCGGGCTTACGGAAAATTCCGCTTTGACAAAAGCCTCTTCTTCACCATAGCGTATCATCGTCCTGTCGGCTTTACTTCCGAGGACAAAATTAATAGAATCGAGTAAAACCGATTTACCCGACCCCGTTTCACCGGATAATACGTTAAGTCCGCTATCGAACGAGATATCCGCTTCGTCTATTAAAGCTACGTTTTTAACGCATAACCTGTCTAACATTATTAAATATACTCTCTCAATTTTTGTGCAACAATATGGGTGTTCTCATTAGTATCAACCACGATAAGCAAAGTATCGTCGCCGGCTATACTTCCCAGAATCTCTTTCAGCTGTAAAGAATCCACGAAAAGCCCCGCGGTCGAACCGTTGCCGCGCATAGTCTTGACAACGATAAGATTATTTGCGCTTGTGATTGTTTGCACGCACTCTCTGAACAGCGTTTTCATCTTACCGCGCACGGAGTCGTCGTCGCTTTCAAGGCACGCGTACTTGTACTTTTTTGTCATTCCCGATATTTTATAAAGTTTAAGCTCCTTGATATCACGGGAAATAGTAGCTTGCGTGACGTTAAAATTTAGCTTATTAAGTTCTGCGCACAGTTCTTCCTGCGTGTCTATCTCCATTGTGGAAATTAGTTCCAAAATTTTGTGTTGTCTTGCGTTCCTATGCATCATTTACTCCAAATATTAAGTTTTATCAATAATTTTTTAAAGAAATCTTTATCACCGCGTGAAATAAAACTTACGCAGTGTTCGGATTTTTTTACCCTTATAACGGAATCCCCTATAACGTCGACCACTTTGCCGTCTATAACTATATTTA
>DOCD01000099.1:6978-7689 GCA_003503945.1 Clostridiales bacterium
TCTATAACTATATTTATAGGGACACGCCCGACCGACGGAATAATTTCAAGCACCGAATTATCGTTGAAAACCACCGGTCGCGAATGAAGCGAATGTGCGCATATCGGCGTCATAATAAACGCATTTATATCGGGCGTAAGTACAGACCCGCCTGCGGATAAAGAATACGCCGTCGAGCCTGTCGGAGTGCTTATAATAATTCCGTCGGATAAATAATTATCCACAGTCGACCCGTCGATCACGGCCCGAAGCTGAACGGTATTGCTGAAATCGTGTCCGCCTGTGCTTCGCTGAATTACGGCGTCGTTTAAAGCAAGATATGTATGACCGTCGCACTCGACTTCGAGCATCGTTCTCTTTTCCACCGCGTAATTATTTCCGCAAACGAGCCCGACAGCAGCCTCCATTTTATCGGGTTCGAATTGCGTAAGAAAACCCAAATGCCCGTAATTTATGCCTATTATCTTGATTTCGCGCTTTGCACACTCAGCCGCAACGTTCAAAATAGTACCGTCTCCGCCCAGAACGAATAAAACTTCCACACCGTCAAGGTCGCAAAGCTTATCCACGAAAACGCATTCAACAGCTCGTTCCGCAAGCATACGCCGAAGATTGTCGGGATACCCGCCGATATTATTAAAATTATTCTTATTGTAATAAATTCCCGCCTTCATTCGAAACCTATTATATTACTTTTTATACAAATATGCA
>DOCD01000099.1:7981-10496 GCA_003503945.1 Clostridiales bacterium
CTTTTTATACAAATATGCAAACAAAAAGCCCATTAAATTCATAATTTAACAGACTTTATTAATATTTTTTCATTAACATAATTTTCCGCGTTCTTTTCGAGCAGTATTACGTACTCGATATTTTTCCCACGAACTATCGGCGCGGCGGTAATTTTTTGAGGCATTAACGAACAACCGACGGCAAAGCGGCAGATTTTAGAAATAACTCTCTCGTGCACCTTTTCGTCTTTGACTATTCCGTTTTTCCCTACGTTTTTGCATTCGCATTCGAATTGAGGTTTAATAAGTGCAAGCACGCTACCACCGTCCGAGAGTATGCTTCCGACAGCTCCGAGAATATAAGTCAACGAAATAAAGCTTACGTCGATTACCGCGCCGTCTATCTTTTCGTCGAACAGGTCGGCGGTAAGATTTCTTGCATTGAAATTATCAATTACTTTAACTTTATCGCACAGCAGACTTTTATCGAGCTGACTTTCCCCGACATCTATACAGTAAACCTTTTTTGCGCCGTTTTTTAAAAGGCAATCGGTAAACCCGCCCGTACTCGCGCCAACGTCGGCAAAAACCTTTCCTTCGGCATCGAAGCCGAATTCCCTGATTGCTTTGGCAAGCTTAAATCCGCCCGCGGAAACGTAGCTTTCCGCGGCTTCGGTAATTTCAATAAGCTCGCTCTCCTTATATTCGTAAGAAGGCGCAACGCTCTTTCCGTTCACGTAAACTCTGCCCTCGCTAATTGCCGCCGCGGCTTTCGTCCTCGAACCGAAGCGCTCCGCAAGATATTTATCTAATCTCATTTTCAATATAATTTACGATAGCACGACAGCTTACGCCGTATTCTTCCATTAATTCACTCACGCCGCCCTGCGGTATGAATACGTCCGGATATGCAAAATTCTTTATTGTTTTGCCGCCGCCGGAAAAATATGCGTCAATAAGCGAGCCTAATCCGCCGCACAGCATATTGTCTTCAACCGTAATAATATATTTTTCATTAAGTCCGTCAAGCATCTCATTATCGAGCGGTTTAACAAAACGCGCGTTAATTACGCCGACTTCGATACCCTTACTTTTCAGCTCCTGCCACGCCGCAAGCGATTGCGTAACAGAGCGTTCGCCGCAGGCAATTATAACGCACTTCCCGACGCATTTTGCAAGCACTTCCCACTTTCCGTGAACTATATCCGTCTGAACCTTGAATATTCTTTTGCCCTCTCGCGGATACCTGATAGCCAACGGACGCCCGAACGAAGAGCTGAATTTCAACATTTTTTCAAACTCGTTCACGTCTTTTGGTACTGCGATGGTAAGATTAGGTATATGACTTAAAAACGATAAATCGAATACGCCCTGATGAGTTTCGCCGTCGTTGCCCGATATGCCCGCACGGTCCACGCAAAGCGTTACGGGCAGATTCTGGCTGCAAATATCTATGACGATTTCGTCATAAGAGCGCTGCAAAAACGTGGAATATACAGCATAATAAGGCTTTAATCCCTGCGTCGCCATTGAAGCGCATAATATAGTCGCGTGCTCCTCGCAAATTCCGACGTCGATACTTCTTTGCGGATATTTATCGAAAAAACCTCCCAGCCCCAGACTCGACGTCATAGCCGCCGTTACCGCAACTATTCTGTCGTCGTTTTCCGCCATTGAACAGAGTGTTTTACCTAAAATTTCCGAGTATTCCGCCTTTATGCTGTCTGAAGCGGAAACCGAAATGCCGTGCGTCGCTTCGGGGTTTTCTTCGCAGAACTCATACCCTTTGCCTTTCTTTGTAAGGATATGTAAAATTACCGACTGAGTTTTTAGTTTTTCCTTAACTTCGGTCAGTTTTTCAATCATTCCGGCAAGGTTGTTGCCGTCGTAAACCCCGTCGTACGCAAACCCGAACCTTTCGAAGATATTTGCGTGCCTGGCGCGCTTTGCTTTATGCACGTCGTCCTCGCTTAAAATTTCAAGATACTCGTGCATGCTTCCGACTGTAGGAGAAATCGACATTCCGTTGTCGTTCAGGATAACGAGAATACGAGTATTCAGAAGCCGAAGGCTGTTGAAAGCCTCGTAAATCAGCCCGTTATTGAACGACCCGTCGCCTATGACAGCAATTACGTTGTAGTTTCCGCCGCTTATATCGCGCGCTTTCGCAATGCCGAGCGCCGCCGAAACCGACGTGCCCGCATGCCCCGTATTATAACTGTCAAATTCGCTTTCTTCCCTTTTGGGAAAGCCCGAAATTCCGCCTTTTTTTCGTATATCGCCGAACTTGTTTATCCTGCCCGACAGTAATTTATGAGTATAACACTGGTGTCCTACGTCGAAAATAACTTTATCGCGAGGGAAATCGAAAACTTTATGCAAAGCGACCGTGAGCTCGACCGTGCCGAGGTTTGACGAAAGATGTCCCCCGTTTTTATAGACCGTTGAAATAATTAATTGCCGAGCCTCCTCGCAAATAGCGGAAAGCTGCGGCAAATCCATTTCCTTTATATCGTTTTCTTTGAGATTTTCAAGC
>DOCD01000099.1:10777-11346 GCA_003503945.1 Clostridiales bacterium
ATTTTCAAGCATCATTTTTCCTTCTTGAACAGCGTAGTAAATTTAGCAAATCCGAAAGTTATCTGTTTATTGTATTTCATTGCAAAATGCTTGAATATTGCTTTTCCGCCGATAGTCAGCGCGCCTATCACGGCGCTTACGCCTATCGACGAAATAAGTTCGATTACGCTTCCGCCTTTAACCGCGATATACGTAACCAGCGTCGCACCCGCGGCACCGCTGACGATACCGCAGATATCACCGATTACATCGGCAAAAATGCTGCCGAGCTTAGTCGCGTTTCTGCAAAGCGTAACCGCGCGTTTCGCACCCTTGATTTTGTTTGACGCCATTGCGTGGAAAGATTCCGCCTCGCACGTTATAATTGCGTTCGCCAGCATATCGCAAGCTATGTTGAGCACAAGTAAAACAAGCAGAACTATCACGCAGACGTAAACAGGACTGTCTTTTATTGAAATTTCGGTTAAAAAACTGAATATAACCGTCAATGCAAACGAAAGAAAAAACACACCGAGCCCCCATGAAAGCCAGGCGGGTATTCTTCTTTTCTTTTTTTGTTTTTTCTTTAA
>DOCD01000099.1:11644-16322 GCA_003503945.1 Clostridiales bacterium
TTCTTTTTTTGTTTTTTCTTTAACTGTTTGTCGCTTTTAGTTGTACTGTCGTCTTTATCCATAATTCAAAAATTCAAATTCCGACTAAAAATAATACGCACGGCAAGTGCGTAAAAACGAGCAATATAGTGGTTTATATTAAATAAACTTTGCGGCTTAGGTTCGGTAGGATTTCCCTCCGACTCACTTCCCGTCGCCGAAGAAGCAGTTTCCTTTTAAGAGCCGGAACGCACGAGTGCATAACCGAATCGCCACTGAGTCCACACCGTAATCTCTAATATAAAAACAGTCTAGAAGCTTTCCTTGACAATTTCCACTGAGCTTATCTTCTTTTGCAAAAATCAATTTCAAGCGGCAATAGGCAACAACAGTTTGGCCGAACAAATTGCTGCGGTAACTTCCGCTATCCGCTGTTTTCACTCAAAGCAGGCTACTCTGTACCAAGCTTTCGCCTCGTAGCAGGTTTATACCGACGGTGTGTGCCGTCGGCCTCCACGGTAAATGGGTTGGGCTACGGTATGCCAATACCAAGCTCCCATAAACCTTTACTCCCAGCATTCACCCACTTTTGGCAAAAGCAAGCAAACACCAGAAACTTCATCGATATGCCCTTTGACGGTATTTTACCCCCGCCTTCGTATCAATGGAGATTGACTAGAATACTGCACCACTATATTAATCGCCCATATTATAACATATTACGTATATAATGTCAATAGAATTTAACCAACTCTTTGGCGGACGAAAAATGCGATTTTTTTCATAAACGAAGTATCCGCGGAAATACCTTCCATAAGCTTTACGCAATTTTCGCAAATTAAATCGGCTTTTATTTTGCATTTATCGAGCCCGTACAGCCCGACACCCGTATACTTGCCCTCGCGCAAGTCTTTGCCCGTGCTTTTACCGAGGTTTTCAAAGCTTCCCTCAACGTCGAGTATATCGTCGGTAATCTGAAACAAAAAGCCGAGCTCTTTCCCGAAAGCTTTAAGCTCGGAGTAATATTTGCCGCCGCAAAGTATCGTCGGGGTGACAACGGCAGCCATAATGAGCTTAGCCGTCTTGTTTTCGTAAATGAAATCGAGGATATCTTCGTTTATTTCTTTATCGTTTTCGTGCGCAAGGTCTGCCGACTGACCTGCAATCATTCCGTAAATCCCTGCACAATCGCATATATATTTTGCCGCGGAAACGTATTCCCCGCCGTTAAAGCATTCGCCGAATAAAATAGAGTAAGCTGTGTTTAACAATCCGTCGCCGGCAAGAACCGCATTCCCCACGCCGAAAACCTTATGGTTGGAAGGCTTTCCGCGCCTGAAATCGTCGTTATCCATTTCGGGTAAATCGTCGTGAATGAGCGAATAAGTATGAACAAGTTCGAGCGCAAGCGCAAACGGCATAACCCTCTCTTCTTCCACACCAAGCATGTCCGCCGTGGCAAGCATGAGTACGGGGCGTATTCTTTTGCCGCCGAGTTTCAGACTGTATTTCAAACTGTCGGCAAGAAGCTGCGGTTTGCAGTCAAGCTTTTCGCAGAAGCCATCAAGCGTTTTTTCGAATTTTTTTGCGTATTCTTCATATTTCAAATCGAAATCAGTCAATCCGAACTCCTTTTAGCCGCGGTTACAGTGTTGAACAGCAGCATAGTTATCGTCATAGGTCCCACACCGCCGGGTACGGGCGATATATACGAGCATTTGTCCTTTACGTTTTCAAAATCCACGTCGCCGCAGAGCTTACCGTTTTCGTCTCTGTTAATGCCGACGTCTATAACAATCGCGCCGTCGCCGACCATATCCGCCGTAATAAACTTAGGTTTACCGACTGCCGCGACTATTATATCGGCACCCAGACATTGGGCTTTTAAATCACGTGTTTTGCTGTGACAAACAGTAACCGTAGCGTCGGCGTTGATTAAAAGCATAGCCATAGGCTTACCCACGATATCCGACCGACCTACTACTACGGCTCTTTTACCGCGTACGCATATATTTTCTTTTTCGAGCATCTTCATTACGCCGTTTGGGGTACACGCCACAAGGCAAGGTTGGTTAAGACAAAGCTTACCTATATTTTCGGCGGAAAACCCGTCGACGTCTTTGCTTACGGGGATTAGGCGTAACACGCGTGATGCGTCGATATGGGCGGGCAACGGAAGCTGCACGAGTATACCGTGAACAGTGCCGTCGGAGGCAAGCCCGCGTATCAAGCTTTCAAGCTGCTCTTGCCGGACATCCGCAGGAAGATAATAAGAATAAGATTTTATCCCCACCTGCTCGCACGCTTTTATTTTATTGCGCACATAGACCTGTGAAGCCGGATTTTCACCGACAAGCACTACCGCGAGCCCGATATCCTTTCCGCGATTTGTTTTAAACTCCGCAACTGCGTTTTTTATTTCTTCGCGCATTTCTGCGGCAATCGCCTTGCCGTCAATCAACTTATACATTTTTCTTATCCTTAATCAAATCCGCAAGTATCCCGCTTACGAACGACGCGCTCTTTTCGGAAGAATATTTTGACGCGATGTTTGCGGCTTCGTTTGCCGAAACGGCGTCGGGTATATCTTCGCAGTAAAGAATTTCCGCCATAGAAAGCAAAAGTATGCTTCTGTCCGCAGGGAACATCCTCGCCTCGGGGAACAGTTTCGAACGGCTGTCAAGCATTGCCGTAAATTCATCGGCGTGTTTGGCTATAACCGAAAGTATTCTGTCGCAGTACTCCGCATCTTTATCCGCTACCTTTTCCGCCTTATAAAGCGCGTTTTTAAATCCGCAGTTTACTTCGCCCGTAAACTGCGACGCAAAAATAATTTTAAAAAGTGTTTCTCTTGCAGCCGCTCTCATATAACTCCGTTAAATACAAATATTCCCTTAAAATCTTTAAGGGAATAAACGTAATATTTACAATGCCGAATTTTCGGGGAAATTTACGTCCTGAATATGAACGTCAACTTTCGCAACCTTATAGTTCGTCATCGACTCGACGTTGTGTTTTATCGATTGCTGAATGCGGAACGCGAGCGAAGGTACGTTATAACTGCTGTCTACCTTTACGCTGATATCCGCAACAATCCCTTGTTTTTCAAAATTGAGTTTTACACCCTTGTTCTTCGTATTAAGCAAAGTAACGCCTTCAACTTCGTTGATAGCAAGCGCGACAATGCCGCTGACTATGCCCGAATTGTATGTTACTTTTCCTTTCTGAGTAGAAGTCGGGTCGTGCCTGATATGTGCCATAACTTTCTCCTTAACCGGATAAGTCCAAATTCCGGTTCGGGTTTGAAATCATCTAGTTAATATAGAGTATAACACAAAATTTTTAATTTTGCAACTACTATATCAAACTTGTGAGTAAACAGGCATAATAATTATATTCAACGGGTCGATTTCGGCTTCGTCTTTGAGGCAATTATAGATTGAAAGCGCAGTCGTCATATCGAGCTCGTTGGAATTGATGAACACGTTTACGTTTTCGGAGTCGATTCCTATTGATACTACCGCGTCGGAAAAGCCTTTCGACTTAATCATGGTTTCGAGGACGAGTTCCTTTTCCATTATGCCGACTATTTTCATTTTGAGATTAACGGCTTCGGCGTACTTTTCGCTGCCTTCGTCGTAGAGAGCTATTACGCTGTCAAGCTGAACAAGCTCTTCGCTTCTCGTGGTTGTTCTTTCGGAACGGTATGTCGCGAAGTAGTTGGACGTAGCCACGGTATCGCCGTTGGCAGACCTGTTTCTTGCAAGCAGTACGTTGAGAACTGCCGTTACCGCGAGTAAAAGAACGAGTGATGACATTACGATAATTTTTTTGGTTTTAGACATAAATATCTCCTTATACAGTCATTGAATAAATTGCTATTATTTTTTTATCTATATCGAGCGCGGTCGACACCGCGTTCAATATGTCGCTTCTCGTCATTATATTGTCCGCACCCTCGCAGACGATTACCACGCCGAGAATTTTTCCGTCGTTTTCCGTTATCATTACTCTTGTATCTCCCACGCCCTGAATACTTTTCAGTATTCCCGTCAGCTTTACTTCGGTGGAGCTTTTTTCGGTTTCGAAAACCGAAGACACGTCCGAGGACGATTTTTTGCTTTTGTCGATTATATAAACGGCGCCGATAAGTATAACGATAAGAATCACTACGATTATTATTTTCCTGTTTTCTTTCACGTAATCAATAACTTTTCGCATATACTGTTATATTTATATTTCACAAAAATCCCAAATATTCATAGAAAATATCACTATTTTTAAGCATTTTTTGCCTTATTTTCTAAGGTAAATTCACTTATTATCATTTAGCGTCATTAGCTGTCACTTGTACAGCGTGGACAAACTGTGGACAAATGAGGTCAAAATGGAACGCACAGAAACAATAAATTTACAACAACTTAAAAAAGAATATAGAGCGAAGATAATAGAGTTTCTCAACGGTAATGAAACCGAATTAAAGTTCGACTTCGCGCCATTCGACATAATTGTATCTATGATTGAACAGATACTTTTAGAACTAAATTACAAAGCTGATTGCGACTATGTACAGAATACAAAAAGCTTAGGTAACTATACCTGCTATACCATATTTATAAATGAAAGCACCGCCGCTTGTCTTACTCTTACTTGCGGCGCATACATAAATCTTTGCAAGTACAATGTACTTGATACATTA
>DOCD01000029.1:0-7166 GCA_003503945.1 Clostridiales bacterium
TGTTTTTAAATCCAACGGCAAAAAAGACGAAACTCCGCCCGTTGTACCCGTCGACGAAATCGCTGCCGCGGCGGCGGTAAAAACCGACGCGGGCGTTAAGGCGGAAGCAAAAGCCGAAACCGCAGATAAAGCCGTTCCCCCCGTCGAGGGCTTCGACAAGGAAAAGATAATAAAAAGCTTCAAGCGCCACCCCAAAAGGGCGGTAAATACGAAGGTCGACAGGTTCAGCCCGAAGCTCAATACAGGGCTTTCGGCGGCGCAGGTTCAGATGCGCTTTACGCAGTTTCTGTTCAACGACACCAACAAGCGCTATTCCCGCTCGTACGCGAGCATATTCATAGGGAATATCTGCACGTTTTTCAATCTTTTGTGCCTTTTCGCGTTTATCGCGCTTTTAATCGCCAACACCAAGGGCATAACCAACTACCTCGTTATCTTTATAACCACCGCAAACATAGTTATCGGTATTATACAGGAAATCCGCTCGAAGCTGTCAATCGATAAGCTGTCGATACTGAATGCAAATACGGTAAAGGTTATGCGGGACGGCGAGGTTACAGAAATCCCCGCGAACGAAATCGTGCTCGACGACGTTATAATCCTCGAACTCGGCAATCAGGTGCCCGCCGACTGCATACTTGCGGAGGGCACGGTAGAGGTGAACGAAAGTCTTTTAACGGGCGAATCGGTCGCCATAAAGAAAAACGTCGGCGACCTACTGTACGCGGGCAGCTTTATTTCAAGCGGAAGCGGCAAGTTCCGCGTCGAAAAGGTCGGCAAAGAGACGTATATCGAAAAGCTGACCTCGAAAGCAAAGAAGTATAAAAGACCCAATTCCGAGCTTATGAACTCCACAAAGCTCATAATAAAGGTCATTTCCATACTTATTATCCCCATCGCGATAGGAATGTTCCTCGTTGCGAACAAGGCGGTGAACGACCCCTCGTTTGCGGAAAACTACCACTCCATGGCGGAAGTTTTCAACAAGGTCGAAGCCGCGCTGTTCAGCAAGAATATAAACTTCTCGATACAGCGCACCTGTTCGGTCGTAATAGGCATGATTCCTTCGGGAATGCTGCTTTTGACGAGCGTCGCCTTAGCGCTGGGCATAGTGAGGCTTGCGAAAAACCACACGCTGGTGCAGGATATGTATTCGCTGGAAATGCTCGCGCGAGTAAACGTACTCTGCCTTGACAAGACGGGCACCATAACCGACGGCAGAATGCGCGTGAACGACTGTGTTATTTTGAACACCGTGGGCGAATATTCGTTAAATGACATAATGGGCAGCATGCTTTCCGCGCTGGACGACAACAACCAGACTTCGATTGCGTTGCATAACCACTTCGGCATAAACGATATTTTATCGCCCGTGACTACTATACCTTTCTCGTCAAAGAGAAAGCTTTCCGCAGTTACGTTTGAGGACGCGGGCACATTCGTAATGGGCGCGCCCGAATTCGTGCTCAAACCCTATCCCGCGAAGGTTGAAAAGATTGTAAAAAGCTATGCGCAGATGGGCTTGCGCGTAATAGTGCTTGCGCACTCCCCCACGCCCATAGTCGGCGACAAGCTGCCCGCCGTGCTTAAACCCATAGCCGTAATTTCAATTGCGGACAATATCCGCGAGGACGCTATCGACACCATTAAATGGTTCGCCGAAAACGACGTCAACGTAAAAGTTATTTCGGGCGACAACCCCGTGACGGTTTGCGAGGTTGCAAAGCGCGCGGGGATAAAGAACGCCGACAAGTTTATCTCTCTGGAAGGGCTGAACGAAAAAGAAGTCGAAAACGTGGCGAATAAGTACACCGTGTTCGGCAGGGTCACGCCCGAACAGAAAGCCATACTCGTGCGCGCGATTAAGTCCGAGGGCAACACGGTTGCAATGACGGGCGACGGCGTGAACGACATACTCGCTTTAAAGGAAGCCGACTGCGCGATTTCGGTTGCTTCGGGAAGCGAAGCCGCGCGCAACGTAAGCCATATCGTGCTTATGGACAACAACTTCGGCAATATGCCCAAGGTTGTTGGCGAGGGCAGGCGAGTTATAAACAATATTAAAAATTCTTCCGCGCTCTATCTTATGAAAACGCTGTTTACGGCGATACTCGCAACCATTTGTATCGCGCTCGGCGTGCCGTACCTGTTTATGCCGCAGAACGTGCTGCTGCTCGAATTCTGCATAATAGCTATCCCCTCCTTCTTCCTGTCGTTGCAGCCGAATAAAGAACGAGTGCAGGGCAAGTTTATTTCGCACGTTATGAGCGGCGCGGTTTCGGGCGCGGTGGTTATGATAATCTGCGTTATGGCGATGTATCTGACAAATGTTATCGACCCCGCAGAATTCGGGCAATACTATCTGCCGATGTGTATGCTTGCGCTCACCTTCTCGGGCCTCGTAATGCTTTTCAGGATATGCCGACCCTTGAACGTGTTCCGCGCCGTGCTGTGCGCGTCGATGCTGGGGCTGTGTATCGCGGCGTTTGCTATCCCGCAGATTGCGGCGCTTCTGTACGACGGCTGGGAGGATATACAGTGGGATTACGCAAAGATACTCATAGTAGTAGTCGTAATCGAAGCCGCCTTCCCCGTTTCGAGCTGGATGATTGATCTTATGCACTTCATAATGCCCTCCTCCACGGGCAAGCAACACCCCAAACCGCAGGAGATGCAGCAACATTAAAAATAAAAACAACCGCGGACGAGATATTCTCGGCCGCGGTTTTTATCTGTCGTATTTTCATAGGAAATTATATTTCCGTGTCGTCGGTGGGGTCGGCAGGGGCTTCCTCTTCGAAGTCCTCAACGCCCGTGCCTGCGCTTTCCTTATCTTCCGCTACGGGCGGGAGCTCGGGTGCAGCTTCCAAAAGCTCTTCAGCCGCCTCGTCCTCGTCACGCGAAGTTAACGCTACCGTCGCGACGGTGCCGTCCTTTAAGCGCATAAGCCTTACGCCCTTGGTGTTTCTGCCTATCCTCGAAATTTCGTCGCAGTGCATGCGGATTATCGTGCCGCCGTCGGAAATTATCATTACGTCGTCCTTTTCGGTGACCTGTTTGAGGTTGACGAGCCAGCCCGTGACTTCGTTGAAAATTCCCGCCTTAATGCCCATACCTGCCCTGCCTTGCAGGCGGTAATCTTCAATATCGCTGCGCTTGCCGAAGCCGTTGGAGGTTACCGTTAAAACGTCCTTTGCGTGGTCTACGACAAGCATATCGACGAGGCAGTCGTCCTTGCCGAGCTTCATTGCCTTTACGCCCGCCGTATCCCTGCCCATGGCGCGCACGTCCTTTTCGGAGAACCTTATGCACTTGCCCGAACGCGAAGCTATAATAAGCTCGTCGTTGCCCTTTGTTAAAACTACCGACATAAGGTCGTCGCCGTCGTTGAGCTTTATGGCGATTTTGCCGTTCTTATTGATACGCACGAACTCGGTAAGATTTGTCTTTTTAATCAGCCCTTTGCGGGTTGCAAAGGCTATGTGCCCTTCGAGCCCTTCCTGTACGGGCATAAGCGTGTTGATTTTTTCGTCCTGAGCAATCTGGACGATATTTATTATCGCTCTGCCGCGCGCAATCCTCGTTGCTTCGGGGATTTCGTACGCCTTTATGCGGTAAACCTTGCCCCTATCGGAAAACAACAGGATATCGTCGTGCGAGGAGCAGACGAACATTGCTTCGACAAAGTCCTCGTCCTTGGGGCGGTGAGCCGTAATGCCCATACCGCCGCGGTTCTGCGCGCGGTATTCGGTTACGGGTAACCGCTTTACGTAGCCCGAATGGGTCATTGAAATTACGACCTGTTCTACGGGGATAAGGTCCGCGTCCTCGATTTCTCCGTCGTAGTCGATTGAAATTTCAGTCTTGCGCTCCGACGGGTACTTGCGCTTGATTTCGAGAAGGTCGGTCTTGATTATATCCAGAACGCGGCTTTCGTGCGCGAGAATGTCCTTATAGTCGGCAATCTGCGCTTCGAGCTGGTTTAACTCTTCCTTTAATTTGTCTACTTCGAGGTGCGAAAGTCTGTACAGCCTTAACTCTGCAACGGCGGTCGCCTGCCTTTCGTCCAGCTCGAAATTAGCGGTGAGCTTTTGCACGCAGTCCTGCTTGTCGACAGCGCTGCGGCAGACCTCGACGACCTCTTCAATGCTCGCCTGAGCGATAACGAGTCCGCGCAAAATATGGGCGCGCTCCTCGGTTTTCGCGAGGTCGAATTTGGTGCGGCGGGTTATGATATCCTTTTGATGCTCGAGGTAATAGTATATAAAGTCGCGCAAGTTCAGCATTTTGGGCGTGCCGTCGACGAGCGCGAGCATTATAAGCCCGTCGGATATCTGCAAATTCGTATGCTTGTACAGCGTGTTTAATACGACCTGCGGGTTGGATTCCTTTTTGAGTTCTATTACGATACGCATACCGTCGCGGTCGGACTCTTCGCGGATATCGGAAATCCCCTCGATTTTCTTGTCCTTGACAAGGTCCGCCATGGTTTCGATAAGCTTTGCCTTGTTCACCTGATAGGGGATTTCGGTCACGATAATGCGCGTACGCGTCGTATTTCCGCTCTTGTATTCCTCCACTTCGCAGCGCGAACGAATGGTTATGCTGCCCCTGCCCGTCTTGTACGCGCGTTTTATGCCGCTTCTGCCCATAATAAGCGCGCCCGTAGGGAAATCGGGGGCGGGGATATACTGCATAAGCCCGTCCACGTCGATATCGGGGTTTTCAATCATAGCCACGACGCCGTCAATAACCTCGCCTAAATTGTGCGGGGGGATATTCGTCGCCATACCGACGGCGATACCGTCCGAACCGTTGACGAGCATATTCGGGAAGCGCGACGGCAGAACCGTGGGCTGCATACCCGTATCGTCGAACGTGGGATAGAAGTCGACGGTATCCTTATCGAGGTCGCGAAGCATTTCGGAAGAGAGCTTTGAAAGCCTTGCTTCCGTATACCTCATTGCGGCGGCGGGGTCGCCGTCGACCGAGCCGAAGTTGCCGTGCCCCTCTATAAGCGGGAAGTTTATCGAGAAATCCTGCGCGAGCCTTACGAGCGCGTCGTATACCGAGCTGTCGCCGTGGGGGTGATATTTACCGAGGCAATCGCCGACGATACGGGCGCACTTTCTGAACGCCTTGTCGGAATACAGCCCCAGCTCGTGCATAGAATACAGTATACGCCTGTGCACGGGCTTCAAGCCGTCCCTTACGTCGGGAATGGCGCGCGATACGTTGACCGCCATTGCATAGGCTATAAACGATTTTTTAAGTTCCTCCTCGACCTCTACGTCGAGCATTTTCGTCATTTCGAGAGTTTTTTTGAACTCTTCGGTGAGTTCCGCACTGGTTACCTTTTTAGCCATTTTTCCTCTCCTGTCTTACACGTCGAGTTCTTCGACGAGTTTTGCGTTTTCTTCGATGAACTGACGGCGAAGCTCGGGCTGCTCGCCCATTAACAGCGAGAAATATTTATCCGCTTCAACCGCGTCCTCCACGTTGATTTTTACGAGCGTGCGCCGTGCCGGGTCCATAGTAGTTTCCCAAAGCTGCTCCTTGTTCATTTCGCCGAGGCCTTTATATCTTTGCAGCTCGAACTTGCCCTGATAGCTGTTTTTAAAGTCCTCAAGCGCCTTGTCGTCGTAAAGATAGGTGTCGGGTATACCTTTTCCCGAAACCTTGTACAAAGGCGGCTGAGCGGCGTATACGTGCCCGTTTTCGACCAACGGGCGCATAAAGCGGAAAAAGAAGGTAAGAAGCAGTATCCTTATGTGCGAGCCGTCGACGTCCGCGTCGGTCATAATGATAATTCTGTCGTATCTGAGCTTGCTTTCGTCGTAATTTTCCTGTATGCCGCAGCCGAAAGCCGTAATCATAGCTTTTATTTCTTCGTTGCCGAGCGCGCGGTCTATGCGCACCTTTTCTACGTTTAAAATTTTGCCCCTCAAAGGCAGTATCGCCTGAAAGCGCCTGTCCCTGCCCTGCTTAGCCGTGCCGCCCGCGCTGTCGCCCTCTACAATGTAAATTTCGCAGAGCTCGGGGCGCTTATCCGAACAATCGGCAAGCTTGCCGGGGAGCTTTGTGCTTTCCAGAACGCCCTTTCTGTGCGTTTCCTCACGGGCAAGGCGAGCCGCCTCCCTCGCGCGTTGCGCCGTAAGGCAGCGCATTATAAGCTCCCTTGCTTCGGCGGGGTGTTCTTCGAGGTACATACCGAACTTTTCGGTTACGGCTTTTTGAACGAAGCCCCTGACGTAGGTCGAGCACAGCTTGCTCTTCGTCTGGCTTTCGTACTGCGCGTCCGCGATTTTGACGGATACCACCGCCGTTATGCCCTCGCGCACGTCGTCGCCCGAAAGCTTCTGGTTTTCCTTTAAAAGGTTCAGCCTTCTGCCCGCGTCGTTGATAACCTTGGTCAAAGCCGCTTTGAAGCCGTCGAGGTGGGTGCCGCCGTCGGGCTGACGGATATTGTTCGAGAAGGGAAAAATCTGTTCGGAATAGCTGTCGTTATACTGGATAGCCACTTCGAGGAACCTGTCCTCGCCGTTCGAATCCTCGAAATAAACGGGGCTGGCGAAAAGCGTTTCCTTGCCCTTGTTTATATCCTGTATAAAGTGCACGACGCCGCCCTCGTAGCAGAACTCGTCCTTGCGCTGCTTACCCTCGCGCCTGTCTTCGAGCGTGAGTTTAAGCCCCTTGTTGAGGTAGGAAAGCTCCCTTAAAAGCGTTTTCAAGGTGTCGTAATTGAAATCAATCGTTTCGAATACGGTTGCGTCGGGGTGGAAGGTAATCGTAGTGCCCGTCGCGTCCGTATCACCGACTATTTTCAAGGGCTCTTCGGGGACGCCGCAGTGATAAATCTGACGGAATGTATGTCCGTTCTGGCTGACCTCGGCAACGAGGGTGTCGGAAAGCGCGTTTACGCACGATACGCCCACGCCGTGAAGTCCGGACGAAATTTTATATCCGCCCGCCTTGTTTCCGCCGCCGAATTTGCCGCCCGCGTTTAAGTTGGTCAAAGCGAGCTCGACCCCGCTTATGCCCTCCTCCTCGTTTATGCCCGTGGGGATACCCCTGCCGTTGTCTTTTATCGAGCAGGAGCCGTCCTCGGTGATTATTACTTCTATCTTGTCGCAAAAGCCCGCCAGTGCTTCGTCAATAGAGTTGTC
>DOCD01000029.1:7467-7717 GCA_003503945.1 Clostridiales bacterium
CAGTGCTTCGTCAATAGAGTTGTCGACAACTTCCCTGACAAGGCAGTGCAGACCCTTTTCGTCGGTTGGTCCGATGTACATACCGGGGTGTTCCCTGACCGGTTCGAGCCCCTTCAACGCCTTTAAACTGTTGGCGTCGTAACTGTTTTTGATTTTTTCCATTACCGATTTTCCTTTTATAAACATCGAAAAATTTTCTTGATTTTATTATACCATATTATATAATGAAAAGCAAGGAAAAGAATAAAAA
>DOCD01000028.1:0-615 GCA_003503945.1 Clostridiales bacterium
GTATCAGCTGTTCGCCGAAACCGTGTTTGCGGACGTGGCTTTCGGGCTCAAAAATTTTAACAAGCAAGCCACCGCGGAAGAGGTGGAAAGGGCGGTTAAGGAAAGCATAGAGATTGTCGGGCTCGACTACAACGAGGTGAAGGACAAGTCCCCGTTCGATTTGTCGGGCGGGCAGAAACGGCGCGTAGCCATAGCGGGTGTAATAGTCACCCGCCCCGAAATACTCATTCTCGACGAACCTGCGGCGGGGCTCGACCCGCTCGGCAAAAAGGAGATAATGGAGCTTTTGCACAAGCTCCACCGCGAGTGGTGCAAGACGGTTATAATAGTTTCGCACGATATGGACGAAATCGCCGAAAACTGCACGCGCGCCGCCGTTTTATCGGGCGGCGGGGTGGTTTGCTGCGACAGCCCCTCCGCGCTCTTTTCCGAGCAGGAAAAGCTTATATCTCTCGGGCTGGACGTGCCCTTAACGTCAAAGCTCTGCACCGCGCTCGAAAAATCGGGCATAACCGTGCGCTGCGACTGCACCGCGGCGGATTTCGCGGACAAGGTAAAGGAAATGTACGGAGGGCGCGCAAATGCTTAACGACGTAACATTCGGGCAATACTACC
>DOCD01000028.1:889-1344 GCA_003503945.1 Clostridiales bacterium
AATACTACCCCGCCAAATCCTTTATGCACAAATCCGACCCGAGGATTAAGCTTCTGGCGCTTATTGCGTACATCGTCGCACTGTTCCTTACAAAAAATTTCTACGGGCTTGCGGCCTGCGCGCTCGTGCTCGTTCTCGGTATAATTTTTTCGCGCGTGCCGCTCGGCAGCGTGCTGCGCTCGGTCAAGGCGATAATTTTCCTTCTGGTGTTTACCGCCGTTTTAAACCTGTTTTTCCACGGCGGCGAACATCTTTTAGTGCACTGGGGAATAATAAAAATTTACCGCGAGGGGATAATTTTTACGATATTTTTTGTGTTGAGGCTGTTTTTCCTCGTAATGGGGTCGGCGCTTTTAACGCTTACGACCACCCCCGTGGAGCTCACCGACGGCATAGAAAGCCTTTTAACTCCTTTAAAGTGGGTGCGTTTTCCCGTGCACGAGCTCGCGCTCATT
>DOCD01000028.1:1697-6649 GCA_003503945.1 Clostridiales bacterium
TGCGCTTTATCCCCACGCTCATTGACGAAACAAACCGCATAATCGCCGCGCAGAAGGCGCGCGGCGCGGACTTCGAAAGCGGAAACATTTTCAAAAGAATAAAGGCAATCGTCCCCGTGCTTATTCCGCTTTTAATCAGCGCGTTCCGCCGCGCGGAGGAGCTGGGCGACGCAATGGACGCAAGGTGCTATTCGGCGGCAAAAAACAGGACTAAGTACAAAAAGCTTAAATTCGGCTGGCGCGATATAATAATATTTTTCACGTTCGCCGCGCTCATTACGGGGGTAGTGCTGTTCAATATTTACGCGGCGGATATCTTCCCGCAGATATACGAATACATCAAATTAAGTTAAATGAGATACGCTTTACTCGTCGCCTATGACGGAACGAATTACGGCGGCTGGCAGATACAAAAAAATACGTTGACGGTGCAGGAAGTTCTTACGGACGCGTTGGAAAAGACGCTCGGCTGCCGCGCGGCCGTCACGGCGAGCGGCAGGACGGACAGCGGAGTTCACGCCGCGGGTCAGGTATGCCATTTCGACGCGCAGACCTCGATTCCCGCGGAAAAATTCGCAGACGCGCTCAATTTCAGGCTGCCTCCCGATATTTCCGTATTAAAATCGGCTGCCGCGCCCGACGGGTTCGACTGCACCCGCGACGCAAAGAAAAAAACTTATTGTTACAGGGTATACCTTTCGCAATGTTTAAGCCCGTTGAAGGACAGATACGCGGAAAGGGTAAAATATCCCGTTGATTTAAAAAAACTTATAAAAGCCGCGAAGCTGTTTGAGGGCGAGCATGATTTCAAGGCGTACTGCGCCTCGGGCTCGCAGGTAAAAACCACGGTAAGGCGGGTTTACGCCGTCGAAGTAAAGACGGGAGACACGAGGGGCAGCGCGGACGTGGAAATTTACGTTACGGGCAACGGATTTTTATATAATATGGTGCGCACGCTCGCGGGGACTATGCTGTACTTCGCGGCGGGCAGGCTTTCCGAAAGGGATATAATAAATTCGCTTGAAAGAGGGGACAGAAGCTCGGTCGGCAAAACCATGCCGGCGAAGGGGCTTACCCTCGAAAGCGTGGATTACGGCTTCAAACTGTTTTAAACAAAATTATAGGCTTCCCTTATGGGGAAGCTCCGCGCAGCTTGCGTAGCGGTGATGAGGTATATATTTTACGATATTTTCACATAACCGTTTTATTTTTTACAATTTGCGATAATAAAATAATATGAAACAGATAAATAGGATAGATAATCAGGGGAGAGTTTATGGACTTTTTTGAATACGCGAATATGGCGCGTATGTTTGCAAACACAATATGGGTGCAGTTTCTCGTCGGCGGGCTTTGCTTTGCGATAGTGTTTGTTTTTCAGGCGGTCGCGTTGTATACGATTGCCTCCCGCGAGGGGTACAAAAACAAATGGATGGCGTTCGTGCCCTTCTTCAACACCTATTATATAGGCGTTTGCGCGCAGAAAAACAGGTTTTACAATATCGATACCAAAAAGATAGGCATTGCGGCGGCGGTGTTCGAAGCGGTTATTTTTACCCTTTTCGTGGTTTACTACGTCGCGTGCTTCAAGGTAATCGATTACGAGCGTTCGAGGATTGTCGAGTCGGTTTTCGGCAGCACTTTTGAGGAGTACTACCTCGAGGGCGTGCCCGCAAACTTAAAATGGGCGGAGTGGATGTATTACTATATGGGCTCGTATGTGCTCAATATCCTCAATATTTTCTACCTTTTGTTGGAGCTCTGTCTTCTTATTTGCTTTTTCCAGACCTACGCAGTACGCAGATACGTTCTGTTCACGGTTACGAGCGTTCTGTTCCCCATTCAGGGTATACTCTTCTTTGTCGTACGCGGCAACAGGGGCGTGAACTATAAGGAATTTTTACGCGCCGAACAGGCGAGGCAGTACGCCGCGTATCAGCAGTACCAGCAGCAGTTCAACCAGAACCCTTACAACCGCAACCCCTATAATAATCAGAATCCGTACGGACAGAGCAATTACGACAGACCTCCGCAGGGCGGCTCGTCGCGTCAGCCCGACGACCCTTTCTCCGATTTGGGCGGTTCGGACGGCGGAAACGGCGGAGGAGGCGGTTCGCCCTTCGACGATTTCAATTAAATTTATAAAAAAGGTGCGAAATAACGCACCTTTTTTTGTTGCTTACGGCGATTGAAAGTGTTATAATATAAGTAAAACTTATACTTTTTTAAGGCTTCCCCTACGGGGAAGCTCCGCGCAGCCTGCGAAGCGGTGATGAGGTAAAAGCACCCTCATCCGTCACTCACAGTGTTCGTGACACCTTCCCCCGCTTGGGGAAGGCTCCAACAGTGACAGGTGCATTTAAATATTTTTATCGGAGGGAGTATGCAGGACGTAATTTCCGCGATATCCACGCCGTCGGGCGCGGGCGGGGTGGCTATAATAAGATTAAGCGGCTCGGGCGCGCTCGGCATAGCGGAAAAAATGTTCGTTCCGTCCGGTAAAACCGCGGTTGAAAATTTTATCCCGAATATGATGTACGCGGGCAGGATATGCTGCGACGGCTTCGAGGATTACGGGCTGTGCGTGTATTTCAGGGCGCCGAAATCGTTTACGGGCGAGGACTCGGTTGAGTTTCACTGTCACGGCGGCGTGCAGATTGCGCGCGGAGTGCTTGCAAAAACCCTTTCGCTCGGCGCGCGCGCCGCGGATAAGGGCGAGTTCACCAAACGCGCGTTTATAAACGGAAAGCTTTCTCTGTCCTCCGCGGAGGGCGTAATCGATATGATTAACGCCGAAAGCCTCGCTTCTCTTCGCGCCGGCAGCATGCTCTACGCCGAAAAGCTCACGCGCGAAATTAAGCGGTTTCAGGGCGAGCTTACGGACGTGCTTGCGGAAATCGCGGCTTCTTTGGATTATCCCGAAGAGGATCTCGACGGCGTCGACGAACGAAATATAAAAGAGAAAATTTTCGGGCTCGAAAATAAGCTTACCGCCCTTGCGAATTCTTATTCCTGCGGCAAGAGGATAAAGGACGGCGTTACGGTCGCGATATGCGGCGCGCCGAATACGGGCAAAAGCTCGCTTTTGAATTCGCTTTTGGGTTACGACAAGGCAATCGTATCCGACGAAGCGGGCACCACGCGCGACGCGGTGGAGGGCAGTATCGAAATAGACGGCGTAAAGTTCTGTTTTTACGACACTGCGGGCCTGAGAGAGCGGGCGGGCAATATCGAAAGCATCGGCATAGAGCGGGCTAAAAAAATAATTTGCTCCGCGGACATAATTCTTTCGGTGTCCGACGGGTGCGGCTACGCCGATGTTGGGGGCGGCTGCGGAAGCGTTATCAAGGTATTCAATAAATGCGATATCCGCCAAGGCGACGGCGTTTCGGACGTCCGCGTTTCGGCAAAGACGGGCGAAGGGCTTGAACAATTGAAAAAAAAGCTTTCCTCCGTTGCCGTTGGGGAGCTTGCGCTCGATAAGGCGTATATAATCGAGCAGCGGCACTATTTAGCGCTTCTCCGCGCGGCGGACAGCCTTAAAAGCGCCGTTTTAAACATTTCCGAAACGCCCGATATCCTTTCGATTGATTTAAAGGACGCGTGGGACGCGCTCGGCGAAATTACGGGCGAAACGGCGAACGAGGAAATAATTAATACAGTATTCGAAAAGTTCTGCGTAGGCAAATAAATTACGCAACATTCATCGCTTTATGCGGTGTAAAGCTTCGCTCCGCCTCGGCTATGCTTCGCAGAATAGAAGCAAATTTTTGTGAAAAATTACAAGGAGAGAATATGGTCAATTTAGAGTTATACAGAGTATTTTACACCGTCGCGAAGTGCGGGTCTTTGACGAAAGCCGCGCAGGAGCTGTACATATCCCAACCCGCCGTGTCGCAGTCAATAAAGCAGCTTGAAAGCAGGCTGGGCGTGTCGCTTTTCAACCGCACGCACAAGGGTATGGAGCTTTCGGCTTCCGCAGGCAAGCTGATATTTCAGAAGGTTGAGGAGGCTTTAAGCGCGCTCGAATTTGCCGAAAACAGCATTTCGGAGCTGAGGAACAGCCCTACGGGCACCGTCAGAATAGGCGCGACCGACTCGATATTCACATATCTTCTGGTGGAAGAAATTTCCGCGTTCAAGAAAAAATACCCGACCGTCAAGCTCGAGCTTATTTCGGCGACCTCGCCGGTGATTTTAAATAAGCTCAAAGAGGGCGGTTGCGATATCGCCTTTTTAGGTCTGCCCGTCGACGACGAGGAAGTGCGCTTCGTCGGCAGAGTGGGCGTTTTAAACGATATTTTCGTGGCGGGCAAGGGGTACGAAGACCTGAAAGATATTACCTTGCCTTTAAAAAGTCTTAAAGATTATCCTCTTTTGATGATTGAGGAAAACACTATGGCGCGCCGCGCCATGGCGGAGTTCTGCCGCAGCAACGGCGTAAATTTGACGCCGGACACCGAATTCCCGAACTGGGATATAATGACAAAACTTGTCGCAAAGGGTATGGGTATAGGCTGCATCCCGCGCGAATACTGTTTGCGTTTACTGGAAAGCGGCGAGATTTTCGAGGTAAAAACCTTCCCGTCCCCTCCCGTAAGGGGAGTCGGCGTCGCGCTGCACAAAAACGCGCCCGTATCCTACGCGCTGAAAATGTTTACTTCTTTCTTCGAGTAAAAGGATTTATAATTATTCTTGCAAAGTTTATAATCAGTTTATTTTTTGTCAATAGAATATAACCAGATAGTTTCAAACCCGAATACGATTTTAAGATAAATTTTGGCTTATACTTCGTTAAGTGCGCTTGAAGTACGTCCGTGTACGTCTGCGCGCCCTTGCCTCGTCTAATCTCAAAATTTATTTCTTAAAATTGCTACGCACCCTAACGTGCGTATTTGCAGATGATTTGTGTGCGGCGAACGCGAAGCTGTACAGAGACGTACTGCGAGCGG
>DOCD01000113.1:0-600 GCA_003503945.1 Clostridiales bacterium
GAGGTTAAAATTATGAAAAAGAAAATTGCTTTTACTATTGCAGTTTGCATTATGGCGGCATCCGCATTTTCATTTGCGGCTTGCGGCGGCAATAACGGTCAGCAGCTCGGAAATACGGATAAAGGCAACAGAACGGACATCAGTTTTTTGTGCGCGCCCAACGGCAATTCGGAGGCTGCGTGGAAAGAGCTTGTAGGGGCGTATAACGATGGGCAGGGTTTGAAGGACAACGTATATGTTAACTACAAAAACACCGGCTCGCTTACCCCGCAAAAAGGCGTATTTGAAAGGAGTGCCGATCGTGCGGATAACGTTGTCGTTATTTCGGACAGTCAGGATTCTTTTCAGGCTCGTGCGATAGAGAGACACAGCAAATATGCGCCCAACGGACATTTTCTCGACTTGACTCCTTATGCCGAGGCGGACGAGGATTTTAAAAAAAGTACCATTCCAGACAGCGTTTTGAACTGGTGGAGAATGACGTACGAACCTAACGCAAAGCAGGGGGCAGGGCAGAAAAAACATACAATAGGCGCAGGTCAGAAGCTTTTGGGCGTGCCTTACGGTACTAACGCACAGTTCAACTGGTATAATACCGCA
>DOCD01000113.1:905-3867 GCA_003503945.1 Clostridiales bacterium
CAGTTCAACTGGTATAATACCGCACTTTTCAAAGCGCAGGGCATCAATATAGTATCCGTTCCCGAAGAGGAAATGGACGACTATAATACCAAAAACAGCGCAAGTTTAAAGCCGCACGGTTATGCGGAATATAAAACCGCACCTGTTTCTGGAATGAAGAAATCGAAGAACCTTGCCGGAATAGAGGTTTATAAAGTATTCAACGACTGTATCGGTATGAACTGGGAGGAACAGAGAAATCTGTTGAAATACTTCACCGCCGAATACAACGACGGTACGGTTACGGGAACGAGAGCGACTACGACTTACGGCTTCGTATCCGAATTCTGGTTCAACTACGGTTGGTCTGTCGGCGGCGACGTTATGGGCTTTAACGGTACGGACTACGACTTTACTCTTCTTGACGATAAGCCTAATTATATCGTTACTAAGGACAATACCGTGCTTAACGGAGTAACCTACAAAGCGGGTGAAATTGTGCGTTATGAAGATAGAGTCAAAGCAATTGACAACGCTTCTGCCAAACCCGATAATATATATGCAATTAAGTCGCAGTACGACGCCATTAAAGAGTACGTTTCTTTGCAGGTAGCTACGTCTAAGACGGTGGACGGAAATTATATGGGTTACGGAGTGGCGAATTCCGATACAAAAGCTACCGACAATTTGATAAATACCGCGCAAGTTGCAATGGGACGCGGTACGCCCGGCGGCATAAAAGGCAGAATGGAAAGCTCGCGCGCAAACGATTTCGATATTTGCTTGCCCGAAACTTACCGTGAATACGAGGGCGGCAGTGTGTATTATTCCGGCGGGGATGGTTTTGCAAACGAATATCTTAAAGTGATAGGCGAAACCTACGACGACGAAGTATATACCGGCGACGTAAAGGTTGTCGGCGACGCAAAAATCATAGGCAATACCACGACCGCAAGCATATCCGAAGGTCTTGTAATACCCGCTTGTTCAGACCCCGCTAAATATCAGGCTTCGTGGGATTTCATAAGTTGGGTCGCAACCGAAGGGCAGAAGTATATCGCAAAAACGCAGACCGTTATACCCGTTGCGGAAAAAACTTTGTTCAGCGACGATTTCTTGAATAATTCGGAAATTACTTACGGAAAGAATTTCTATGCAGTTGCAAAAACGTCGCTCTCGGCGGGGCGCGGAGACTGGGGCTACTTTGAAAACGGCGCATGGGTAAGCTCATGGTCTGATGATTTCAATAACAGTGTTCGCAAGGGCAGTATGACGTTATCTACATTTGCTTCGCGTAACAGCTCGACAGGTAAGACAGATTTAGACAATATGTATTGCGTAATCAAGGGGATAAGGTAAATGAACGGCATAAAGGCGCTTGAAAACTTATCGGCGACCGACAATATACCTAAGCGTAAAGTAAAGTGGAAACCGTTCAGCTGGGTATGTCTTGTAATAGTATTTATACCTATCGTGGCGTATTTCGTATTCAACGGTTTTCCGGTAGCGCTTTCGTTTATATCGATGTTTACCGATATGGATAATAACGATATTACCACGATGCAGTGGAACGGCTTCCAAAATTTCGCAGATGTTTTTCAGGACGAGCGATTTTGGAAATCGTGGGGTGTAACTTTAATACTTGCTACTTCGCAGATAGTAACACTCATAATTGCACTCATTATAGCAGTGCTTTTGGAACAGAAGGTAAAGGGCGCTAAAATTTTGCAGGTTATTTTCTTTATACCTTACATCTGTTCTACGGTTGCGGTTGCGATAATGTGGGCGTGGGTTTTCTCCAAGGACTTCGGTATTGTAAACGCAATATTCGGCACTAAAATCGACTGGCTGAACGATACCGAAAAGCCGTTCAGGCTTGCGCTGTGCGTGTATATCACAATACTTTGGCAGGCGCCGGCATACGGCATAGTTATGTTCAAAGCAGCTCTTAAAAATGTAAACCCGTCTTTGCACGAAGCTGCATCGCTGGACGGAGCCGGTGCGTTTTACCGCTTTTGGCACGTGACGCTTCCAAGCATAAAGTCGGTTTTGCTGTTTCTGTTGCTCGCAAGCATTACGCAGGGGCTTGCCGTATTCGATAGCGTGCTTGTACTTGCGCCGTTGCAGTGGACGGGCGTGGCCGGACCGGACGACGTTGGCCTTACGGTAAATTACTACATTTATATCAAGGGCGTTGCGCACGGCGAAATGGAGTATGCCGCAGTAATGAGCTGGTTCCTGTTTATAGTTACTTTCGCACTTTCATATCCTGTAATAAACGCGCGCAATAAGGCGTCGGAGGGTTAAATATGCAAGCTAAAATAAAAAAATTACTCGTCAATCCTTCCGACGGTAATCAAACTTTTAAACCGAAGAAAAAGAGAGAGCCGATTACAACAGGTAAAATAGGCACTTATGCTGTTCTGTTGTTTTACGCCGTGTGGATCCTTGCACCGTTTTTCATTATTTTAGTTACTTCGTTTACGACGAACGCCGAATACGGCGACGCAACCGGCTATATATGGTGGCCGAAAGATTTTTCGTTTGAAGGTTATGAAAAGTTGTTTATAAGCGATCCGTATATGGTCGACGGCATACCTTCGCTTTTAAGGGGCTTTTTAAACACGCTGTGGATAACGTTAATTCCGCTCGTGTCGGGGCTTTTACAGTCCTTGCTGGTTGCATATTGTTACTGGCAGGAAAAGTTTCCGTTTAAAAACTCCTTGTTTATGTTTACGATAACGTTGATGTTTATACCTCTAAGCGCATTTGGTTTCGTCGGCTATATGTTCTATCAGAATTTAGGCTGGACGGAAGGCTTTGCAGCGTATCTGCCGCTCATTGTTCCGGGATTGTTTGCAAGTGCGGGTACCGTATTCTTTTTACGCCCTTATCTTGACGGAATTAGCGGTGAAATAATCGAAGCGGCAAAAATAGACGGAATGAACTTCTGGCAGATTTTCTTCACGATAGTTCTTCCGCT
>DOCD01000069.1:0-428 GCA_003503945.1 Clostridiales bacterium
CCGCCGACGAGACGCTTGCAAAAAAGCGTGGTTTTTTGCAGAAACATTATTTGTAATAAATTATAAAGTCGTCCTCGTCGTCGGGGTTGGGGTAAACGTCGTTTTCCTCATCCTTGCCGTGCGTGTCGTAGTAAAGCTGCGCGTAAAAAGGTATTTTCTTTGCCAGCGCGCCGTAACGCCAGGGCTTTGGCTCCGAGCAGTGCGGGCACCAGTAACCGCCCTTTAAAACGGTGTAAGGGGTGGATAAAAATTCGTGTCCTTCGCCGCACCGCCACGCAATTTTTTTGTGCAAATCTTCCGCTTCGTATTCCTCGGCGATACATTCGCCGCCGCGAAAGTTTGCCGCGCTCTGCAAATCTTTGAGTTCGAGCTTTTCGAGCGGCTTTTTATCGTCATAGCCGTGGTCCAAAAGCATTTCCTTATTTAAT
>DOCD01000069.1:672-3309 GCA_003503945.1 Clostridiales bacterium
ATTTAATAAGGCTTTGTCTTTCAGTTTTTCGTAATTTTCGCTTTCGCAAAGTAGCTTATAATTTTTCCAGTCGGACGGGATTTTTTTATATTCGTCCATACCGCCGAAAAACGCTTTAACTCTGCCATGTTTGCCGTACTTGACCCAGTAAGCGGGAGAGTTGGTGTTTTTAAACAGCCGCTTTATCGCGAGCCGTGAAATTATCGGCGCGGGTACGATTTTTCCAAGCTTGAAGTAGGGATATTTTTTGCCCATGCGCTTCCAGAAATCGGAAAAGCTTTCATGCCTGAATTCAAGGTAATTTTCAAGCTCGTCGCTGTCGTAAAACCATACGCCGTGGAAATTCCTCGCCGCGTTCCAGTTCGGTTTGAAAAATTTTTTCGCGCCGCTGCCCATAAGCGCAAAGCCCGCGTCGATTGTTTCGAAGCCCGTAGCCCTGCAACGCTGCCCGCCGCCTATGTTGTATATTCTGTTCCAAAAGCCGCCAAGCTTTCCGTCAAGGTCGCGCTCTAAAAGGTTTTTGCAAAGTACTCCGCTGTCGACGTCGGTCACCCATTCAAGCACGCAGTTCCACGGCGTGTGGAACATCAGCCCGTCCTTCAAGTTGTTTGCAAACATATACTTGTGTAAAATCCCCGTCTGCCTTAGCGAAACAAACTTATTTAGTCCGCTTTCCAGAAGGTATCTTTCGGCCTTGAGCTTATAGAGGGAGTAGCAGTCGTAATCGCTCGATATAATCGGGTCGCCGACCCTGCCCCATATGTGCGGGAACGACCTGTTTCCGTACATTGCGACCGTCGCTATATGCACGAACGCAATTTTATTTCCGCCCGCAATTACGGCGTCGACAAGGTTTTTCGTGCCTATGTAGTTACTTAAATAAGTTCCTTGCGGGTTATGGTCGGATTTGGGCGGGATAAGCGAAGCGCAGTTTATAAGATAATCGGCGCCGTCCAAAAGCTTGACGCAGTCGTCGTACCGCGCGATATCGCCCTTGAAAGCGTAAATCCTTTCTCTGTAATTCTTTAATATCTTTTTAACGAACTTCGGTATCGATTTTTCCGATTCGTATATTATACATCTGACGGAAAGCTGCTTGTCCGAGCGCATAAGGCTTAAAAGCACTTCGCCGCCCATTGCGCCCGTAACGCCCGTCAATGCGACAATTTTACTCATATTTTTCATAATTATATGACAAGTTTATCATACTTTTATATGACATGTCAATCGTATAAAATATATTTATTCGGTTAATAATTGTTACGGAGGTAATTTATATGACCGAAATAACAAGTAAAGAGCTACAACTGATATCCGACGCGCTGACAGCGGAGGGGCTACTGTGCAAAAAGGCGAGGGCGTATTCGAAAACGCTTACCGACGTCGACCTCGCTTCGACGTTTACCAAAATCGCAGACGAACACGAGCAGCGTTTCAACGCGCTGCTCGCGATGATAGGAGGCTGAAATGAAACTTACTAAAATGGACTGTACTTTGAACGAAAGAGATACCTTGCAGGATATGCTCGAATCAGAAAAACAGCTTATGGAAATTTATACGACCGCCCTTTTCGAGGGTAGCACCAAATCGGTAAGAAAGAACTTTTCCACCAACCTTTTGGGTGTTGCGGAAAATCAGTTCTGTCTGTTTACGCAGATGCAGTCGCGCGGGTATTACGAACCGCAGCCCGCAAAAAAAGCGATGATAGACGAAGCGAACAACACGTATAAGAAACAGAAAAATCAACTCAAAGCAAAATAAAAGAATGCCTTACCGCCAAGGTAAGGCATTCTTTTATTTTATCGCAAACAGTTTTTCTATCAGCTTGTATCCGTCGGGCACGTATTCGCCCGTGGCGGCGGCTTCGGCTTCAGTGTACCGTTTTGCACCGTTGCACAGGTTAACCGTGTTTGAATATAAGAGGTAGGGCACGGGTTCGGATACATGCGTCTTGCACGCGACGGGCGTGGGGTGGTCGGGGCAGACAAGCATGGCAAAGTCCTCGCCCGCGGCGGTAAGCTCGTCGCAAATTGTCTTTACAACCCCGTCGATTTTTTCGATTGAATAAATTTTGTGCTTAAAGTCGCCGTGGTGCCCGCATTCGTCGGGCGCTTCCATATGGATATATACGAAGTCGAGCCCGCCCAAAAGCTCGCGTACGGCAGCTTTCGCCTTTCCGTCGAAGTTTGTGTCGTAATTCCCCGTAATGCCGTCGACTTTTATTATTTTCATGCCGGCAAGCATACCTATGCCGCGTACAAGGTCTACCGCGGAAATTATCCCGCCTTTTTTGCCGCGCAGCTTCTCAAAGTCGGCAAGCGCGGGCTTCGTTCCCTCGCCCCACAGCCATATGCTGTTTGCGGGGTTTTTGCCCTCTTTTATGCGCTTTAAATTGACGGGGTGTTCCTTTAAAAGCGCATAGCTTTTTTTCATCATTTCAAGGTAAAGCCCGCCGTTTTCGCCCTTAGGTAAACTTTCCGTAATTTTTTTGTCGGAAATATCGTGCGGAGGGGTGAGGGTGTGCCCCGTAACGCCGTTATTCGCAACAAGGCAGTGCCTGTACGAGATGCCCGCATACAGCTTGAATTTTTCACTGTCGAAATGCGGCTTTAAAAAATTTATAAGCTCTTCGGCTTC
>DOCD01000069.1:3589-4866 GCA_003503945.1 Clostridiales bacterium
ATTTATAAGCTCTTCGGCTTCGGCGGAGGAAATTTCCCCCGCGGAGTAGTCGAGCATTGTCTTGTTTTCGTAAGGCTCGTCGTCCGACAGGGTAACGAGGTTGCATCGCAGCGTTACGTCGGTGGGCTTCAATTCAATGCCCATAGAAACGGCTTCGAGGGGCGAGCGACCCGTATAAAATTTTTTGGGGTCGAAGCCCAAAACCGACATATTGGCAACGTCCGAGCCGGGTTTCAACCCGTCGGGCACGGTCGTGCACAGCCCCGCCTGCGATTCTTTCGCAAGTATATCGAGCGTAGGGGTTACCGCCGCTTCTAGGCAGGTTTTGTCGTTTAATTCGGGGATTTTCCAGTCGGACATGCCGTCGCCGAGTACAACAATATATTTCATAATGACCTCTGTTGAGTTTTTGTCAGGTATTCAAATCCCAGTCGACGGGCTTAAAGCCGTGTGCCGAAAGGTATTCGTTTGTCTTTGAAAAGTGTCTGCAACCGAAAAATCCGTTGAATGCGGAGAGGGGCGAGGGGTGCGCGCACTGTAAAATAAGGTGCTTTGTTTGGTCAATCAGCGGAACTTTGCTTCTCGCGTTGCCGCCCCAGAGTATAAACACGGTGTTTTGCGTGTTGTCGGAAATCAGTTTTATTACGCTGTCGGTAAACCACGCCCAGCCGCATTTCGAGTGTGAGTTTGCGCGGTGTTCGCGTACGGTAAGGGTGGTGTTAAGCAAAAGCACGCCCTCTTTTGCCCATTTCGTCAAATCGCCGCAAAGCGGCTCGGTTATGCCCAAATCGCTCTGAATTTCTTTATAGATGTTTTGAAGAGAAGGGGGCAAAGCCACGCCCTTTTTTACCGAAAAGCAAAGCCCGTGCGCCTGATTGGGCTCGTGATAAGGGTCCTGCCCCAGAATAACCGCCTTCAATTCGTTCAGCGGAGTGTATCTGAAACAGTTGAAAAGGTCGTACATGTCGGGATAGACTATGTAATGGCTGTATTCGTACTTGAGAAATTCTCGGATTTTCAGATATCTTTCGTCCGAAAACAGTCCGCTTAAAAGTTCGTCCCAGCCGCCGCCTAACTTAATCATTTTCTTTGAGTATCCTTAAATAATTTTTACATTCGTCAATTGCGCCGCCGAGGTCGTGTTCGAGGTAATTGCCGCATTCCTCGCGCTTATTCCCCGGCACTTCGGTGAACGTGAGGGCGAGGGCGAGGCTGCTTTTCAAAAGGGTGTAAACCTCCTCGTAATCGAGCCCCGCGGTAAGAAGATAAAACCCCGT
>DOCD01000069.1:5138-8117 GCA_003503945.1 Clostridiales bacterium
TAAGATAAAACCCCGTGCGGCAACCCATAGGCCCGAAGTAGACGATATTGTCTTTTTTGTCGGAGTTACGCAGAACAGTCGCAAGCAAATGCTCAATCGTATGGCTTGCTTTCGGGGTGACGTAGTCGCCGCCGTTGGGTTTTTTAAAGCGCAAATCCCACGTGGTTACGCCGTATGCGGTGCCGCATTCGTGCAGCCCGACCGATAAAGTATCGTGATTTTTCGAAAACGAAGGTATTCTTTCCATAATTGACCTTGATTAAGCCTTCCCCTTCGGGGAAGGTGGCGCCGCCGAAATTCGAGGCGGCGACGGATGAGGTTATAATGCCGAAATTATTTTTTCAAGTTCTCTTTCGAGGGTGGAAAAGCAGAGCGAAAGGTTGCAAAGGTATTGCTCGGTCGTGCTGCCGCTGCCCGCAAGGTCGGAAATAATTTTAAACGCAAAACATTTCACCTTTGCGTGCATGCACACCTGCGCAATTGCCCCGCATTCCATATCGCGGATATCGGCTTTCAAAACCTTTGTCAAAAGCTTGAAGTCGTCGGGGCTATCGTTGAACCTGTCGCCCGTGCCGATTCTTTTAAAGGGATAGAGGGGAAGAGCGGAAAGGGGCAGATAGTTTTCCTTGCACTCGTCGAGCGTTCCCATAGCCGTGCCGTTTAACTGCGTCAAATCGAAGTCGTATTGCACCGCGTGCGAAATCCCGTAAATTTTCCCTACATCGACGGTGCGGTTAAGTCCGCCCGCAACGCCGAGGTTAATTATCACGTCCGCACCCAGCTCGTCTATGGCAATCTGCGCGCCCATGGCGGCGTTCGCCTTGCCTACGCCGCAAACAACTACGCCGCAGCGCTTGCCGTAAAGCGTACCCGTAACAAGCCGCTTACCGCAAAATACGATATCGCGCTCCGCCTTCATTGCCGAAAGCACGGGCTTCGCTTCTTTTTCCATGGCGATAACGAAAACAATCATAGCTTTTCCCCCTTGCGAAGTCTGAATAATTTTATAGGACAATACGATAGTTCGTCGTCCGAATAACCTTCCGCGCAGACGGCGTACGTGCCGACGCGTAAATCGGTGCGGGCGGCGTAACCGCAGTCGGCTTCGCGCCCGTCCGCGTATAATTTGTAATCGGCGTATTCCAGCCGCTTCAAATCGTGCGCAAGCGTTCCGCCTTTCATTTTGATATACGCTTCCTTGCATACCCAGTTCAAAAAAAAGAACGCGAGGCCGTCGCCTATCCAAATTTTTTCTCGCTCGGTAAAGCGGTTTAAAACGTGCTCGTGCTTTTTAAGTCTGCCGCCCTTGTCGTTCGGCTCCAAATCGACGCCGACGGGCTTGTCGCAAATCGCTATGAGCGCACGGCCTTGCGAGTGCGATATCGAAAAGAAGAGGGGGTTGCCCTCGATATACGGCTTGCCGTTTTTCGTGCGCTTTATTTCAAAGCTTTTGCCTGATTTGCGTTCAAGCAAAATTTCTGTTTTTCGGTGAACGTCTTTGTTTTTCGTCCAAAATATTTCTATCATAGCATAAGCGACTCAACGTACTCTATCTGCTCGCGCGTGGCAAGGTTTTTGGTGAAAGCGCACGCGCTGCCCGCCGCCGTCGCAAAGTTGAGCGCAGAGAAGTAGTTGCCCGAGTTAAGGTATTCGTGTATGAACCCCGCAATCATCGAGTCACCCGCGCCGACCGAGTTTATGAGTTGCCCGCGCGCGGCGCGCACGTAAAGCGACTGTTCGGTTTCGGTAACCATAACCGCGCCCGAGCTGCCCATTGAAACTATGACGTTCCTCGCGCCCATTTGTTGCAGCTTCCGCGCGAATGCGAAAGTGCCCTCTATGTCGGGGAGCGTGTTAAGCCCGAAAATTTCGCACATTTCCGCGAGGTTGGGCTTTATCAGGAAAGGCTTGTATTTAAGCGTTTCGGTGAGAAGCTGACCGCAGGCGTCCACGACGAAGTTAATATTTTTAATGT
Source organism: Clostridiales bacterium (assembly GCA_003503945.1). Taxonomy (GTDB): domain Bacteria; phylum Bacillota; class Clostridia; order Christensenellales; family Borkfalkiaceae; genus Coproplasma. Next base: position 7,114 of record DOCD01000069.1, read on the forward strand.
TTTTAAGCTTTCTGAATAAATCCGCATAAGTCGTGGGGGTGAGGCTTGCGGGTATACTGCCGCTTACTACAAGCCAGTCGCCCTCGTTTAAAAGGCTTTTAAGCTTTCTTACAAGCTTGTTTACGTCGTTTTGCGTGACCGACGCGCCTCTACCGTTAATATCCGTTTCGGTGTTGCTTTTTATTTTTACGTTTATACGGCTCTGCCCGCCGACTTCGATAAAATCGTAGTTAAGCCCTAAAAGGTCGACCTTTTCGCGTATGGCTTTGCCCGTAAAGCCCGCGGTAAAGCCTAAGGCGAGGGTATCGTTGCCCAGCTCCTTCAAGGCGAGGGATACATTTATGCCCTTGCCGCCGACGGCAAGCCGTTCGCTTACCGTGCGGTTAACGGTGCCGCTTTTCAAATTATTAACTTGTACGTAGTAATCCAGCGAGGGATTAAACGTAACGGTGTAAATCATATCTAAATAACTTTATAATATTTGCTTTAATTTGTCAATAAAAAACAAAAAAATTCGCTTGTTTTTTTAATTTAAAGGGGATATAATATATTATATTGTAATGTAAAGCGGTTCGGGCGAGTTTCAGATTCGATTGCGGGCGGCAGACAGGAAAAGCATATCAAAGGCTCGGCTTTGTAAAAACGGAACTTAAATTTAAATGCAGAATCCAACGATTCAAAAGTTGTCGCTTTCCCCGCTCACAGGGCGGCAAGCGTAGCTTGCGCAGCGTAACTTAACGCTGTCCGTCGTATTCCGTTCACCGTCGGCGGAACTACGGCGCTATTAAGGCGGTAAACTTTTTTGCGCGTTTTACCGCGCGCGTAAAAATGTATTTTGCGGTATGCGCGTATAAGAGCCCGTTCGTCGGCGTTTATACGTAAAGCTAAACGGCGGAATAAGTATGTAGAAAGCCTGAATAAACCCCGTAAGACTAGGGTGCAAGTCCCTACTCGTCCACCAAATCCGCGCCGCGCACTTTCCGTGCGCGGCGCGGATTTTTCCG
>DOCD01000032.1:0-267 GCA_003503945.1 Clostridiales bacterium
GGCGACAGCATTATATGCTTCAACTTCCGTCCCGACCGTGCAAGGCAGATTACGCGCGCTATGTCGCAGAAAGATTTCATAGTACCCAAAGGCACCGCGTTTGTGCGTAAAACCGGATTTATCGACCCCGTTTACGTATGCTTTACGGTATACGACGCCACGTTTGAAAACGTAGAAGTAGCGTTCCCCAAAACCTCTATGGCAAACACTCTGGGCGAATATCTTGCAAAGCTCGGCAAAAAGCAGCTCAGAATTGCCGAAACCGAA
>DOCD01000032.1:581-4760 GCA_003503945.1 Clostridiales bacterium
GCTCAGAATTGCCGAAACCGAAAAATATGCGCACGTCACGTTCTTCTTTAACGGCGGCGTCGAAAAACCCAACGAAAACGAAGTGCGCGACCTTATCCCCTCGCCCAAAGTCGCAACCTACGATTTGCAGCCCGAAATGAGCGCCTATCTCGTTACAGACAAAGTCCTCGAAGAGCTTGACAGCGGCGAATTCGACGTTGTGATTTTAAACTTTGCGAACTGCGATATGGTAGGGCATACGGGGGTTATTCCCGCGGCGATAAAGGCCGTGCATACAGTTGACGAGTGCGTAAAGAAAGTGCTTGACAAGATACTCGAAATGGGTGGTGCGGCTCTGCTTACCGCGGACCACGGCAACGCCGACAAGCTTTTATCGGAGGACGGCTCCCCCTTCACGGCGCACACTACCAACCCCGTGCCCGTCGTGCTCGTGTCGGAAAAGCTCAAACATGTCGAACTCCGCAAAGACGGTATTCTCGCCGACCTTGCCCCCACGCTTTTAACTATTATGGGCGTGCCCGTTCCCAAAGAAATGACCGGCAAAAATTTAATAATATAATTAGCGCGGCGGACCGGAAAGTCCGCGGTGATTTTTTAGCACTCGCAAACAATTGCTTAATTTAAAATTTTGCAATATAATATTAATGTGATTATTAAAGAGCCGGAAAAATTTTTTTCGAAAAATTATATAGTGTGCATATGCGCAATCTTTTGTTGCGTTTTATGGGGAAGCGCTTTCCCTTGCGTGAAGCTCGGTTATAAGCTGTTTGACGTAAATACGGAAAGCGTTCCTTCTTTAATGCTGTTTGCGGGTACGAGGTTTTCTCTTGCGGGGTTGCTTGTAATACTTTTCGGCTGTATAACGAAGAAAAAGTTTTTGCTGCCGAAGCCGCGCAATCTTTGGCGCATAGGAGTGCTTGCGATATTTCAGACAGCGGCGCAGTACACCTTTTTTTATATCGGACTTGCCCACACTGCGGGCGTAAAAGCTTCGGTTTTAAACGGACTGGGCGTATTTTTTACGATTATCGCCGCGTGCTTCTTTTTCAGGACTGAAAAATTTAATCTAATTAAGCTTTTTGGTTGCATTTTGGGCTTCGGCGGCGTAGTGCTTATAAACCTCGGCGGCGACTTTTCGTTTTCCTTTACGCTTCTGGGCGAGGGCTTTGTGATATTTTCGGGGCTTTCCGCGGCGTTTGCCGCAGGCTTCGTAAAAATATTTTCAAAACACGAAGACACAACCGTTTTATGCGGCTATCAGTTCCTGCTCGGCGGGATAATTCTGGTCATTATCGGACTTTGCTTCGGCGGAACTTACCGCCCCGTACACGTCGGCAGCTATTTTATGCTTTTATACCTCGGTTTTTTATCGGCGTGCGCCTTTACGCTTCAGGGCTTTTTGCTGAAATACAACCCCGTTTCCAAAGTTGCCGTTTTCAAAAGCACAAACCCCATTTTCGGCGCGGTGTTTTCGGCAATTATTTTAGGCGAAAGCGAGCAGCTTTTATCATATTTTACCCTTATTGCGCTTGTTCTCGTATGTTCGGGAATATTCATTATAAATAAATTCGGTGAAAAACGATTAAAAATCCAAAAAACGGGATAAAATCGATTGTAAATATTTTTTCGTTGTGTTATACTTTTTAGGTAAGTTAAATTGTTGAGAGGTTAATTTGTATGGGCGCAAACTTGTTGGTGCCTGCCGGCGCCGCCGGTATGTCGGAAGCAATCTATACTTTATATATGGTTTTATCCATCGCCTGTCTGGTAATTCTGTTCGTTACCGCGTTGCTCGCGGTTATTCTGGTACTTTTCCAGAAAAGTAATTCGGACGGTATTCAGGGCATTACCGCTTCAAGCGAAACATTCTTCGGTAAAAACAGAGGACAATCCATTGAAAGTAAGCTTAAAAAATGGACGTGGATTTGTCTTGGTGTACTCGCTTTCCTTGCAATTGCGATATACATCGTAAACTTACTTGTTCCCTGATTGAATACGAAAGTTAAGGCGGCTTTTTTAAGCCGCCTTAAATAATATTTTTACATAATATGAAATCTGAAAAAAACACAAAAAAAATTATTAACGGCTTCACGGGCATCGTGCAAGCCAACGAACGCGGGTTTGCCTTTATCGTACCCGACGACAAAATTAAATATACAGACGATTTTTTTGTACCCCACAACTCCCTCGGCGGAGCTTTTAACGGCGACAAAGTGCTTGCCGTACCCGTAAAGGGCACTAAGGACGAGGCAAAAATAGTCAAAATTATAGAGCGTTGCTCAAAGCCCGTAATCGGCACCTATGAACGAGGCAAGGTGTACCCCGACGATTTGCGCATGCCCGAAGTAACTGTCCCCGCCGCCCTTAAATTCAACGCAAAAAACGGCGACAAGGTAGTTTGTGAAATCTGCGCTTACCGAAAAAGCGGGCAACCTTCGGGCAAAGTTACGGAAGTTCTGGGCGAAAGCGGCGACTTCGAGGTTGAAGAGCTTTCCATTATTCGCGCACACGGGCTTTACGAGCAATTTCCGCAGAGCGTCATAGACGAAGCCGACAGAGTTTCGCGAGAAAACATTTTATCGGGCTCACGCAGAGATTTGCGCGATAAACTTATTTTCACTGTCGACGGAGCGGACACGCGCGACGTGGACGACGCAATTTCTTTGGAGTTCAAGGACGGGAATTACGTTTTGGGCGTGCATATCGCCGACGTCAGCCATTACGTTAAATACAAGTCGGCGATCGACGAGGAAGCTTACGCCCGCGGAACGAGCGTGTATTTCCCCGACAGAGTGCTTCCTATGTTACCGAAATCACTTTCAAACGGCGCCTGTTCTCTTAACGAAGGCGAGGACAGATACGCCCTATCCTGCGTTATGACGTTTGACAGGGACGGAATTCGCCAAAGCTACGAAATATTCGAAAGCATAATAAAAAGCCGACATAAAATGACTTACGACGACGTAACGGCGATTTGCGAAGGCAATGAAAAGCTTTGCGAAAGTTATGCCGATATCGTGACTACCGTCAAAAACATGAAAAAGCTGTGCCTTATTATGGAGCGCAGACGCGCCGCGGCAGGCGAAGTAAACCTCGACGTTCGTGAGGCTAAAATTTACGTCGACAAAAACGGCGAAATTGTTATCCCCGACTACAAGCGCGGTATATCCGAACGAATTATCGAGCAATTTATGATTTCCGCAAACGAAGCCGTAGCCGAATTTTTACAGAAAAAAAACGCCGCTTGCCTATACCGCGTACACGAATCACCGTCGCCCGAAAAGGCGGCAACGCTCGTTTCGTTTTTAAAGGACCTTGGTGTCAACGCGCGGTGCGACACTACCGCCGTAACCCCGAAAGACTTTCGCAATATCATTAAAACCGTTGCGGACAAGCCCTACGCTTCGGTTGTTAATAAGGTGATGCTTCGGAGTATGCAAAAAGCGCGGTACTCTGAAAACAACCTCGGGCATTTCGGTTTGGCTTCGGGCTGTTATTGCCACTTCACTTCGCCTATACGCCGGTATCCAGATTTGTTTGTTCACCGCTCGTTGAAAAGTATTCTTCACGGCGATACAAAGCTTATGCCCGTTTACGTTAAAAACGCGCAATCCGCCGGCATAGACTGCTCCGAACGGGAACGCATCGCCGACGAAGCCGAACGCGACGTAGACGACCTATACAAAACAGTTTACATGTCTGACCGCATAGGCGAAATTTACGACGCAACGGTGTCTGGCGTGACGAACTTCGGGGTCTTCTGCGAGCTTGAAAACACAATCGAGGGGCTTATACCTATCGACGTTTTACCCGACGACAATTATGAATTTTTTGCCGAAAAATTTTTGCTTAAAGGCAGAAAGGCATCTTTCAGGCTCGGCGACAAGCTTAAAATTCGCGTCGACGGTTGCGATTTCGGCAGAATGAGAGTCCTTTTCGGACTTATTTGATTATTGAGGTAATATATGAATACTATTGCGTATAACAAATACGCCGCATACGAATATTTCATTCTCGAAAAATACGAGGCGGGCATAGTGCTAGAAGGCGCGGAAGTAAAATCCCTGCGTGCGGGCAACTGTAACCTTAAAGACAGCTTTTGCCTTATAACGGGCGGCGAGCTGTTGCTTAAAAACGCGCACATAGCCGTTTACGACAAGGCGGGCGCGTTTTCGACCA
>DOCD01000032.1:5038-5322 GCA_003503945.1 Clostridiales bacterium
CGCGTTTTCGACCAAGCAGTCGAAACGCGACAGAAAACTTTTAATGCACCGTTTCGAGATAGATAAAATCGTAGGAAAAATAAATGAAAAAGGATACACTCTCGTACCCCTTTCACTTTATTTTTCGGGAAGCCTAGTCAAAGCGGAAATCGCGCTCTGCAAGGGCAAACAGAGCTTTGATAAAAAGCGGACTATTGCGGAGCGCGACCAAAAACGCGCGCTTGAAAGACAGCTTAAAGATTATTGAATTAAACTGGCGCCGCACGAATTTTCGTGCGGCGCCC
>DOCD01000131.1:0-7745 GCA_003503945.1 Clostridiales bacterium
GGGGAAGGTGTCTGCGCCGTGCAGGCGCAGACGAATGAGGATGCAGTATAAAATATATTTACCTCATCAGTCTTTGCCTTCACGGCAAAGACAGCTTCCCCCTAATGGGAAGCTCGAAACAGTGTTATATTTACGGAAAAATAAATTATGGCGAAAAAGACTATATTTTTTGACGAATATTGCGGATATAACGTAGCTGCCGCCGTTGTTAACGGGAAGATAGACGAATTCGGCTTTGAAAAAAAGGAATACGCCTCGCCCGTAGGCAACATATATAAAGGGCGGGTCGTAAACGTGCTACCGGGCATGAACGCCGCGTTCGTCGATTGCGGGTTGGAGCGGAACTGTTACCTTTCCGCGGACGACGCCTTGCCCGACAAAAACAAATACGACGGCGTCGGCGGCGCGCCCGCCCTGCCCGACTTAAAATGCGGCGACGAAATCGCCGTACAGGTAGTAAAGGCGCCCGTCGGCAACAAAGGCGCAAGGGTCACCGTAAACTTTTCGTTCGTGGGGAAATACGTCATTTATATGCCCACGACTCCGTTTGCCGGCGTTTCGCGCAAGATTTGCGACGAGGAGCTTCGCAAAAATATGCTTTACGCCGCAAATCGGCTTAAAAGCGACGAAGAAGGGCTGGTTATGCGTACGGCGGCGCCTTACGCGCAGAAGCAACGCCTCGAAAACGAGCTTGCGTATCTTCGGAACATTTGCGACGAAATTCAAAAAGCCGCCGACGGCGCGCCCGTAGGCAAGCTTTTATACACCGTAGTAAACCTGCATATGCGCATTTTCCGCGATACGCTCAGCTACGACATAGATAAATTTATCGTCGGCACCCAAAGGCTGGAAAAGCTTATAAGCGACCTTGTTTCGCTTATGCCGCCCGCGAACAGAAAGCCCGTTATCCTTTACGACGGCAAGCGCGAGCTTATGGAGGCGTACGGCATTTCCGAACAGATTCGCGAGCTTACGTCTCCCCGCGTCGGGCTGGATAACGGCGCGTATCTCGTTATAGAGCATACCGAAGCTTTGACCGTTATCGACGTGAACACGGGGAAATTCACGGGAGACGACAATTTAGAGCAGACCGTTTACTACACGAATATTCTCGCCGCGCGTGAAATCGCAAGGCAGGTGCGGCTAAGAAATATCGGTGGGATTATCGTTGTCGATTTTATAGATATGGCGGACGAAACGCATAAAAAATCGCTCGTGCAGGAGCTCGAACGCGCGCTCAAACGCGACCCGTCCAAGTGCACCGTCGCGCCGGTGTCGCAGTTCGGGCTGGTCGAGTTTACCAGAAAGCGCACGGGTGCGAACCCGCTTTCGGCAATGACGGCGCCGTGCAGACACTGCGGCACGGGCAGGGTCAAAACCGCCGTTTTCAATCTTTTCGGGCTCAGGGCACGGCTGTTACGGCTTTACGCGGACGGGCACCGCAAAATTCGGGTGGACTTGCATTTTGCCACCCTTGACGAGCTTTGCCGCTGGGAAGAGCTTAAATGCGACCTTATCTCCCGCCTCGACGGGGCGGAAATTTACTGCGTGCCGCACAAGGGCTACACCGAGGAGCAGATTAACTGCCGCTGCGGAAATATTCAGATACCCGAAAACGCGGTAAAAATAATTCAAAAAAAGCCCCCTCGGCGTTCAAACGCCGAGGGGACTTTCCCCCGCCGATAGCTTAAAGGAATTTTTTAAGCTTTTTTTCAAAGCCCTCTTCCATAGCGATAAGCTCGGTAAGAAGCTTTTTCACTTCGCCGTCCATATCCTTTTCGCCGTCGGTTAAAGAGGTCTTTAAAGAAGTTATGCCGTTGACCGTGCCACGTATCATCATCTGCGCGATGTTCTGCGACGAATTGTCGTTTGCGGTGCCCATTTTGATTGCGCTCCACATCATCGCCTTTTTAATGGGGCTCGGCTCCTTTAAATCGAGGTCGTAATTCAGCGCAAGCTTTGCCGCCTTGCTGCAAATTTTTTCGTACTCCTCGTGCTGGTGCATAATTTCTTCACGGATATCCCCGTCCTCAACCTCCGTTATGATATCGGAAATGGAAGTTAAGGCAAGCTGCGCGTTGCGATAAATTTCGGCAACGACTTCACTGTTTGATTTGTTGTCCATATAAACACTCCCTTTTATATCAGTTTGTCAAATCCCCTCATTTTTTATGCGCACATACAGTAAAACGCTTGACACCTTTTCCCCGTTTATGTTAAAGTATTATCCGAGCCGCTCGGAACGGGCTTTTTTAAACGCGCCCTGCGCTGCCTGAACGCTTTTTGCGTAACAATCCGGCGAGACTGGTTAGAGGAGGTAAATTTTTATGTACGCTATTTTCGAGAACGGAAGCAAACAGTACAAAGTTTCCGTAGGCGACCTTGTAAAGGTTGAAAAGCTTGACGCTGCCGTAGGCGAAACCGTCACCTTCCCCGCTGTTTTCACTGCGGACGATAAGGGCATTGCCGCAGGCAAGGAAGTTGAAAACGTCAAAGTTTCCTGCGAAGTCTTATCTCACGGCAAGGAAAAGAAGATTATTGTCTTCAAGTACAAAGCCAAAAAGAACGTGAGAAAGAAGCAGGGTCACAGACAGCCTTTCACCGAGGTCAAAGTAACGGCAATAGGCGCACCCGCCGCAAAGAAGGCCGCCAAGAAAGAAGCCGCAGCTACCGCTGAGGCGAACTAAATTCAGGAGGAATAAAATAATGTTATTTTTACGTTTATTCGCCCATAAAAAAGGTACCGGTTCTTCGCACAACGGCAGAGACAGCAATCCCAAAATGCTGGGCATCAAGCGTGCGGACGGGCAGTTCGTGCTTGCGGGCAACATTCTCGTAAGACAGCGCGGTTCCAAATTCAAGGCAGGCGTCGGCGTTGCCATGGGCAAAGACGATACGCTTTTCGCGCTCGTTGACGGAACGGTCAGGTTTGAAAGACTGGGCAGAGACGGAAAACAGGTTTGCGTTTATCCCGTCGCAGAATAAAAACAAAGCGAGAGTTTATTATGCTCTCGCTTATTTTGTATATAAAGGTGTTTATATGATACAGGTTACCCCTCTTCGCGACGAAACCAAAGGCGCGTTCGAAAAGCTTTTTGCCAAGTACTATGCCGAGCTCGGCTGCGACGACGATACAAAGCACCTCGTGGACGAATACATTATCCCCGACCTTTTATCGGGGCTTATTTGCATCGACCTTTTAAAGGACGGCGACGTTTTTTCGGGGTTCGTCGTCTACCAGATTGACGATATCGTCAACGAATGGAACTTTAAAGAGGGCTTCGGCGACGTGCGCGAAATTTACGTTGCCCCCTCCTCCCGCGGGAAAGGCTACGGCAAATTTTTACTTTACACCGCGGAAATGAAGCTCAAAGAAGCGGGCGCGGAAAAGGCGTACTGTCTACCTTTCGAGGACGCGGCGGGGTTTTTCGAAGCGTGCGGCTATAAAATTACGGAAGAATACTGCGAGGAGCTTGACTGCCCCGTTTACGAAAAAGCGGATTTAGATAACCGCTGCGGAGGCTGATATGGGCGACTGGTGGTGGCTTATATGCTTAGTGCCGCTTGCAATGGCGCTCATACTCGCGTTCGGAGAGGCGGCAAAGGACAAAAGCAAGGCAAAAGTCAGAAGGCTTAAAAGAAAACTGAAAAAATACGAACAGGGAGAACCCGATATGTCGAAAATAATAAACGAACTTGTAGGCAAAAGATGCAGGCTCGACGTTTACGGCGAAATAACCGTGCTCGACGCCGACGACGAGTGGCTCAAATTTGAGTTCACCGACAAAAAAGGCAACAAATGCGTAAAAATAATGCGCGTTGACGAGCTTTCGGAAATCGAGCTTTTGGGCTAATCTGCAAACGGTTACAAGTTTACCTATCCGACGAACGCACCCCAGCTTGCCATAACCGCCATCATAACAAAGGGGATTACGATAACGCTTATCAGGGTGTTGGTGACGAAAACAGAGGTCGCCGCCTCCTTATCCCCGTTAAAGCGCTCCGCCATTGCCACTACAGAGGCGGCGGGCGACATTGACATCGCGATTACGGGGGCAAGGAAAACGTACTGCCGCGCGCCCGTAAGCCCGCCCGCGGCGCCGCCGACCATAAGGCAGAAAAGCACGCTTACCGCAAGGGTGAGAAAGGGCGAAACTATAAGGCGCAGCCCGCCCGACACGTACACTCCCTTTTTGCAGAACAGCGACTTGGGGGAGGACTCCGCAATCCTTATGCCGACGATAATCATAGAAAGGGGCGCGGTCATATAGGCGATGTACTGCGGGAACATACTTAAAACCTCCAGCCCGTCCACTGCGAAAATATTGATTTGCGGCACGAAAAAGAGTAAAAGCCCGACAAAGCAGGCGATAATCGTAGGGTTTAAAAGCAGTTTTTTGACGCTTATATCCTTTACGTTGCCCGTTATAAGCACGACGCCGAGCGTCCAGCTTAAAAAATTGAACACGATGTTGAAAACCATTATATACATAACGGCGAGGGGGTTGCCGTCCGTAAACATTTCGATAAACGGCACGCCGAGGAATCCGTTATTCGAGAATATTGCCGCATACGTATAGACGTCGGCGGCTTTTTTGTCGCCGTTTTTTATGAAAACGAGCTTTGCTATGCCGAAAACGAGCAAAACGGCAATAAGCGATATCGCGGCGGTGACCCCGAAATCGGCAAGCAGGTTGAGCATTCCGAGAGAATACACCGCCTCCTCCTGTTCCTTCGTGAACACGCAGAAAGCCTTGATAACCAGCGCGGGCTGGCAGACGTACAAAAGAATATTGCTGAGCGCGAGCAGCGAGCCCTCGCCCAGCATTTTCAGCTTTTTAAGGGCAAATCCGGGTATCGCAAACGCGAACAGAACCGCCATTATGAGTAACACTTTCAAAAAAATCTGTAACATAGCGCATACTATTATACTACTTGCCGCGCAAAAAGCAATTGTTTTTTATATGGACAAAACGGATATTATGTGATATAATTCGGATATGAACAAAATTATTTACGTCGGAAAAATTCAATCGGACGGCGAAAAAGCCAACAAATGTTACGAAAGCTTTACTTTTCGCGCGCGTTCAAAAAGCAATTCGGCTTATCGCCGACAGAATATAAAAATAAGCCCCTTACCGAGTAAGGGGCTTACGCTTAGTCCGAATAAGTTTCGGTATGGAAGTTTTTTGTTCCGCAGTGCGGACAGGTCAGCTTATGCGTTTTCATAGTGTGCTTGGAAAACAGCCACTCCCTGACCTTCGGTTTGAATTTCTTCCCGCAATTCGTACAGATGTACTGCACGTTTCTGTAATACATTGCAATCAGGGCGATCGCAATCAGGACGACACACGGCATACCTATTGCAAACGGCAGCCATAAGCCCTTTACCGCCCACAAAACGATGAACGCGATTTCCGCTAAGTCCATTAAAATACCCACGCACATCATAGTTGCATAAGTCGCCATTAATTTCCTCTTGCCTTTCATAATAGTCCGTACGTCAAAAAATGAATTTTTGGGCATCGCCGCGCCTTCGGACAGGTAACCGCGTATGATTTTTATGCTGTCGCGCGCGGAAAGCTTTTGCTTTATCTCTTCGTCGAGCGCCCTTTCGCGTTCGGCAAGAACGGATAAAAGAATTTTTTTCGAATTGGCCTCGTCCGAAATTACATCTTTGATTTCCGCAAGACTTAAACCCAGCTGCTTATACATACAGATAATCTGCAAGGTTTTAAGTCCGTTTTCGCCGTATTCGCGCCGACCTCCCTCCGAAAAGCTTTCGGGCTTTAAAAGCCCTTCCTTATCGTAGTACTGCACCGTGCGCACCGTGACCCCGCAAAGCTCGGCAATTTCACCCGTGGAATATGACATACTTACCTCCTTTGCGTTCACTTTACAACATTACGCCGCGTAACGAGCAAGCGTTTTTTTAAACTTTTTTAAAAAATTATTTAAAAATATTTAACGGCGCAAGCAAAAAGTGTGATTTTTGCTTGCAACATTAAACATTTATATATTATTTGGGGTAAATTTTTCCGCCGCAAATAAGGAGTGGCATTTGCGGCGGAAAAGGCTTTTATGTGCGTTTAACCCGAGTCGCACACAATACAAACATATGTTTGTATTGTTATTATAACACGGTAAATTGCGGTTGTCAATTATTTTTCGGGTATTGACTAATTATTTTTTTTATGGTAAACTTAATAAGAATTTCACATATATTTCATAGCGTTGTAAACTTTGAGTTTTATAATTGAAAAAAGGAGTTATTATGAAAGTACTTATAGTTGACGATGAAGAGATGATACGCGGCGTTTTAAAAGAATACGTCGAGTTCGAGGGCGGCACGGCATACGAGGCGGCTGACGGTATGCAGGCGGTAAAGCTCTGTAAAGAAAACGACTTCGATATAATTTTAATGGACGTAATGATGCCCCGCCTCGACGGGTTTTCCGCGGTTAAGGAAATCAAAAAAATAAAGGACGTGCCCGTCATTATGCTTTCGGCGCGCAGCGAGGAGTACGACAAGCTGTTCGGCTTCGAAATAGGCGTCGACGATTACGTGACGAAGCCTTTCTCGCCTAAGGAGGTTATGGCGCGCATAAACGCAGTTTTAAAGCGTAAAAAGGGCGATGATACCAACAAGGACGTAATCACGTTCGAGGGGCTGACTATCGATATGGTCGGGCGCAACGTGTATGTCGACGGCGAAAAGGCGGAGCTTACCCCCAAGGAATACGAAATACTTTTCTATCTCGTCAAAAACAAGGGCATAGCGCTCACCCGCGAAAAGCTTTTGATGGACGTGTGGGGCTTCGATTTTTACGGCGACGACAGGACGGTAGATACGCACATAAAAATGCTGCGCTCAAATTTAAAGCAGTATCGCAAATTTATTGTTACGTTAAGGGGACTGGGTTACAAATTTGAAGTCTGAAAAGAGCAAAAAAATCAAAAAGCTTAAAAGCGTAAATACCGTGCTTTTAAGGTCTTTTTTGTGGCTTACCTTTCTTCTGATAGTGCTTGTCGAAGTAATTTTCTATTTCGTCGTAAGCGCCACTTCCAAAGCGCAGGCGCGCGACAGAGTAGTTCGGGTCGGGAAAGAGGTGGAGGAGTTCGCCTCCGAAAACGGCGATATCGCGCTTTCTATGTATATCGAGAAATACCGTAACGAGGGTATTAACGTATATATCGTCACGGAAGGCGGAGGGGTTCTGTTGCCCCTGAACTCCGCTTCGGAAGAATGGTTCGGCGAAATCGACTATATCATACACAGGCTCGAAAACGCGGAAGAGGGAAGCTCGGTAGTGTTTTCGAAAAACAGTACGCTTACGTACGCTTCGGGCATACGCCGCCGCGGCAACAATTATCTCGTCGTAACCTACTCGATGAGTATTTTCGAAGGTTCGATGAGGCTGCTTTTAATCTATTTTATTCTCGTCGGCGCGACGGCTTTGCTTCTGACCTCGCTCATTTCTTACAGCATATCGCAAAAGCTTTCGGGCGGACTCAGAAATTTATCGACGACGGCGGTAAAGTTTGCAAAGGGCGACTTTAATGTAAACTTCACAAACGCCGAGTATCAGGAGCTTGCCGACCTGTCCGACACGCTGAACTCCGTTCGCGACGAGGTCAAAAAAAGTACGGATTTTCAGCGCGAAATCCTCGCCAACGTTACGCACGATTTCAAAACCCCGCTGACAATGATAAAGGCTTACGCTTCGATGATACGCGAAATTTCT
>DOCD01000131.1:8073-8224 GCA_003503945.1 Clostridiales bacterium
AATTTCGGGCGACAATCCCGAAAAGCGCGACAAGCATTTGCAGGTTATAATAGACGAAGCCGACAGGCTTACGGGGCTCGTGAACGACGTTTTGAACGTGTCGAAGGTGTCGTCAAAGCTCGACGAGCTGAACTTAAAGGTTTTCAACCTA
>DOCD01000129.1:0-5754 GCA_003503945.1 Clostridiales bacterium
AACCGCCCCCGCCGACGGTTACCGTCGGCGGGGGCGTAATCATTATTCGATATTAAACAAGCGGAGAACTTTCTATCGAGCTTTTCGCGATAATCAACTCGTAATTCGTAGGAATATTTTGAGGCATAAGCATATAGATATCATTCGCCTCGCCAACGGTATATTGAGCGCAGTATTGCGTATAAACCATATTTTTTGCGATATACAGAAAATCGCCTATATTCTTTTGCTTTAATTTTTGCAGATTTCCAGTCTTGTCGCCCACCTCTACCGGCGTGCAAAATTCCCGTAAAGCGAGTTTATTGCGTATTTCAAGCACCGATAACGGAGTGTTGTTTTCACTCACCCAATATTCGTTATTAGTTATATCGAGCATAACCCACTTATTCAGCGTCCTATCCCACACTTCGTTTACTACGTGACAGTCGCCGTCATACCGCGAATACGGCATTATCCAGACTTTGCGGGCATAGATACCTAAGGCAAGACACATTTCGTTTAAAATCTGCGCTTTATTTCGGCAGTTTATACCTTGACCGGGATTATCCAAGCTATACTCCAACAATTCAAGCGCGCTTATGGGTACATGATTGTCATAATCGCCTTTATGTGTAAGCCGAGGCGCATATTCGTTCATAAGGCGCAAAGCCTGTTCAAACTCCGTTCCCTCCTTTGCCGTGCTTTCGATATTGTATCTGCTTTTCAAAAGCCCGTAATTTTCGTGCGTAAAGTCATACTTAATTTTATATTGTTTGCCGTCCGCATATTCTAAATTGTTGCGCAGGATGCCTGCTTCCATAATGTAAATTTCATCTGTGCTTTGTAAATAACTGTCCTGCTTCATAAAAAATACTCCCAAATAAATATTGAACCCGACACTGACGCACAGCGCTATCGCCATAATAACACAGCCGACTGTCAATAATAATTTTTTTAAATTATAATTTTGTTTTTTCATAAGAATACTCCTACCATAGCACCGTTCAGATAGAGCATTCAATCACTATCGGCGGTTTTTTACTTTGCGGACATTTCCGCTTCGTTAAATTGAAATTTATTATTCACATCGGTTTTAAATTTTTATTGAGCCTTTCTACCATCCAAGCAATACGTTTTTCTCGTCCCGCATCGGTTTTTGCGTCCAAATAGGCTTTAACATAAGTTTTCTTTACGGATAACGACATCGCGGAAAAATTAGTGTAAGCAGGCTCATAGACTTTCAAAATTTCCGATAAACAAACGATTTGTTCTTCCGTAATTGCCGCAGGCTTCGGAGCATCCCATTGTCCGTTTTGCTTTGCTTCTTCTATCTTTGTTCTGCCGAAGTCAGTCATAAGTCCACGTTCTTCAAGGTCTTTTACTAACGATTTATTTTTCTCCGACCACTTGCTGATTGCTCGGCGCATAGAAAAATATTTTTTGTAGGTATTATCATCAATACTTTGCATTTGCCCGTCTATCCAACCAAAGCAAAGAGCTTCTTCCAAAGCCTCGTCTGCTTTTATCGTTTTCAAATTACCATGCTTGCCGAACAAAAGCCATACGCCGTCAGTAGAAAGACAATTTTCAGTTAGCCAATTTCGAAATTCCGCTCTATCGGAAAATAATAATACATTACTCATTTTAGAGTTTTCCTTTGCAAATTTTAATTGCATTAAATATTCATTATTTTATAATCATTATAGCATAATATTAGCTTAAAATCAATAGTTTGCAAAGCTCGTGATTACTCACAAGCCTTTTTTCTGTTTAATACTTCCGTCGGGAATTTGCGCTGTGCGCAAAGCGTCGCTTCGCTCGCGCGAACCGCTCGGGTTCTTCTGTCCCGCAGATATATTAAAGCCATTAGATAACAAATACGAACAAAATCGTTCCTATTTGTTCCATAGGGATAATTTAGGTTGTTTGGGTAGATATATGGCGTAGCGCAAACGGCTACGCCACTCTCTACCCCTTTTTACTCGCTGTATGGAATTGCTCCCACGCAGTTATAGATTATCTCTACAATTTGCCGTTGCTTCCCGTCCACACGTTCCTTTTCGTGGACGATTATTTTTTCAATAAACATCCTTACGATTTCGGGCGTAAGCTCGGTTATCTCGGTGTACTTTCTTACAAGCCGTAAGAATTTGTCAGTACCGTCGCTTTGCTCTTTTGCCGTTTCCAACTCTCGCCGCAGTACCTTTACCTTTTCTGTCAATTCGGCTTGCTCGTCCTCGTATGCTTGCGCCATTTTCTTAAACCGCTCGTCGGATATTTTACCGTTTAGGTTATCCTCGTACACGCGCTGTATGATACGGTCTAATTCCTTTATGCGGCGTTCGCTCTCGTCAAACTCTTTCGCCTTTGCGGTTAAATCTCTTTTGGCTTCCCTATTGAAATTACTTTGCAAAAGCTCCGCAAATTCCGCTTCGTTCGATTTTGCCATAGCAAGCACTCTTTGTAAGTCCGTAAGTACGATTTGTTCCACCGCGTCAAGCGTTATGGAATGCGACGTGCAACCTCTGTTTTTTGCCGTGCCTTTTCGGTATGTACCGCAAACAAAACGCGCTTTGTCATATTGCTTGTATTCCTTGCAACGGTTAAGATACATTTTCTTGCCGCAGTCGGCGCAGAACAGCAATCCCGAAAACACGCTCATCTCGCCCAATCTCGTGGGTCTGCGTTTACAATCTCGCAGTCGCTGTACCGTATCGAAAGTGTCTTGGTCGATTATCGCTTCGTGCGTGTTCTCGAACACTACCCAATCTTCTTTCGGACGGAATATGATTTGCTTGCTTTTGTACGATTTCTTGCTCGTGCGGAAGTTTACGGTATGTCCGAGATACAACGGGTTTGACAGTATTCCCACTACCGCGCGCGTACTCCAAATTTCGGGTGTTTCAAACTTTTCCAAATTGTACTTCACACCGATTTTACTTTTCCATACTACGGGCGAATCTACCTTACGCTCGGTCAGTATCCGCGCTATCTGCGTGGGACCGTATCCTTGCAAGCAAAGCGAAAATATTTCCCGTACCACGTTTGCGCCGTACTCGTCCACAAGCAATTTGTCCTTGTTCGTCGGATCTTTGTAATACCCATACGGCGGGCAGTTGCATAGCGGCTTCCCCGCATTGCCTTTCGCCTTTAATACCGCGCGTACTTTTTTGCTCGTGTCCTTTGCGTACCACTCGTTGATGATGTTCCTAAACGGCGTAAAATCGCTGTCGTACTCGTTGTTGTTGTCCACTCCGTCGTTCACGGCTATAAAGTGTACGTTTCGCTCTCCGAAAAAGATTTCCGTGTAGTAACCTACTTTCAAATAATCTCTCCCGAAGCGCGACATATCTTTTACGATTACCGTTTTTACCTTACTCGCTTCAATATCGCGTATCATTCGCTGAAAGTCCGGGCGGTTGAAGTTCGTACCGCTGTAACCGTCGTCCACATAATATTGCGGATTTTTATAACCGTGTTCTTGTGCGTATTTGCCGAGCATCGCCTTTTGATTTTTTATACTGTTGCTATCGCCTTGCAAGTCGTCGTCGCAACTCAACCTACTGTACAAGGCAGTTATTTCTTCACCTCCGTCGTTGTATTTGTTATAAGTTTCCGATTTTATTACGTTCATAGGTTTTCTCCTTCCGAACGCACCTTTTCGGACAAGTCCTGTAATAAAACTTTTTTTAGTTTCCCCGTTACCGTTTCTTTCGCGACGCGACTCTCGGTTGCTATAACCACATACTCCGTGCCACCGTAGTTCTTTACATAACTGATTTGCTTTTTCTCCAATACTACTTATTCGGACAACTTATTTATTGTCCTTATAGCTTTGAATACTATGTTCTCTTTCCATCGCGTTTTCCTCCTCTTGCGAAAAGATTTGATAGTTATTCGGTTTTCTTTTTATCGATTTCCTCAAAACCGAAAAAATCGTCATATCCGTCCTTTAACTTTGCAAAGTCGGTATCGTGTCGAGCTAATAATTCTTCATAGCCCGCCTGTATTAGCTCTACCTTTGTATAGCCGTATCTTTTCAAAAATTCGTTTATCTTCTCGGCTTTCTCTCTCGATATGCTCGTTCCCCAAACCATACATTTGGCTTTTCGTTCTGCCTTATGCTTGTCCTCGTAACGCTTGTCCTTTACTTTTCTGCTATTCTCCATAACCAAACCTCCGTGAAAATATATGCGTCGTATTTATACGATTTAGTATATCTTATCACTTTTTGCTTTAAGAGTCAAGCGTTTATCTGATGTTAATACGACTTTGGCTTATTTTTTTACGTATTACTTACCCCAATTCCATTTGTTGTTCGTCGGCTTCTGTTCCGTTGCCTGTGGACGATTTTCTTTTTCGTACTCCTCTTGCATTTCCTCCTCGATTTCGCGTAAGCGGTTACGGTAGGTTGTCGTTTCGAGCGAGAATAATTCCGCTACCGAGCCGAACAGCCCGTCCATTATTCCGCGCACTTTCCGTGATGAAATTGCAAGCCGACGTTTTAGGTTTTTATCGTTCGTCTTGTACTTTCTGCGTGGATTACGTTTATACGTTTGCCGTTGTATCTCACGCACCTTTTTGAGAACGATATTGCCGAGCCTACGTTTATAATCCCACCGCAATCTATCTATGGTTTCTATACTCTTTACTCCCGCTATATCGGCGGCGTCCGTCATATACTCTTTGAACGTACTATCTCTTTTCAATCGCGCCTTGTAATAGTTTCCCATAATCGATTGCAATGCCTTTTCTTTTTTGTCCATTTCTTCCTTGAATGCCATATCTGCCTGAAAGGTTTTGCTGTCCGTCGATATTATCGTTTCCGCAATAAAATCTATATCGTCGCGGTATGGTATCATATCCTTTCTTCCGTATTGAAATGATGCGTCTTTCGGAATTTTATCTGCCAACTCTTTCATATATCTTATTGTTATATCTCTCGACTTGGCTCGTGCAAAATCTTCGCGCTTATAAAACGCTTTTATTACCTCGTCCCTTTTATGCGCAAGGTCATCGTCAATGGTATAAGCGTTCAGCCGCTCGGTCATTTTGTCGATTACGTCAAGCAGTATTTTGCCTTTCTTTCGGTAGTAATACCCTGTAGCTCTCGGGTTTTTCACTTTTGGCTCTTTCTCCCAAAAGACGTAATGAATATGCAAGTGTTCGGGGCGGTCTAAGTGTAGTGCGCACATTAAGTCAATATTGTCCGGATCGAAACCTGCGTCCTTGAAAAACTGTCCGAAGGTTTGCTTTATGAGCGCGATACACTTTTCGGGATCGTCTATCTTTTCCGAGTTCTCTTTGTTGAACGATATAAACCCGTGCCACAAATTTTTCTCGCCCGTTTGCGCCCGTTTCCGCATTCCTTTCACTTGCTCTTTTGTTAGCATTCCGTCTTGATTAAATACACCCGTACTCTTTTGAAGATATTCGAGCATTGTAAATTTCTTTGCTTCCTCGCCGTATATCTTGCCTTCGGTAGTTATGTACTTATAGATGTTATCCGCGCCCGACATATCGTAGAAAGCGCGTTGTTTCTCGTGCTTTGCCCTTTCCTCTGCCGTTGCATTTTTCGGTAGTTTATACGGCGTATAGGCAATATCGAATATTACCGGTTGTGTTCCTATATTTTGTTCCTCCTGTGGTCGTAATTTCTTTGCGGCGAACGCCACGCGAAGGTGGGTATCCCACTTCGCAACCGCCGTTTATGGCGGTATGTTTTACCGTGTCCGCACTGTAAAACCTTAGCCTGCTTCCTTTTTCGCGTTATTT
>DOCD01000129.1:5952-7585 GCA_003503945.1 Clostridiales bacterium
GGGCGGTTTTCAGTCCTCAAACTGAAAACCCTTAGCCTGCTTCCTTTCTCGCGTTTTTAGGTTACATTTTGCTTTCCGTTTAGTTTCCTTTTGCTTACCAATTATGCCTTACGATTTCCGTGTAATGCGTTAGTATTTGGTACAGACTTTTGCAGTCGCAATACTTCGATACGGACAGTTCTTCGTCAAGCGCAGTCCAATCTATCCCTTCCGTTAAGTGCATACTCGATTTGTATATATCGTTCTTTACTTGCGGATTGTTTTTGAGAAAGCCCTCTATTCCGATTGACGATAACCCGCGCGGCTGGATGGCGTTTACTTGCTCTACCGTTACGGGTAATCGCTGTGTATTTCCGCCTTTCTTACCGATACTGCTACGCACCTTTGATAACGCTAACTTACGCTTTGCAAGCGTATAATACAAGTCCACAGGCGACACTAACTTGCTCGGCTCTGCGTTATTAAGCGCATAGTTATATACCGCTTTTATGTACTGTCCCGCTTGCTTATCTTCCATTAGTTCCACCGCTTCGTAAAAATTACGATAGAACGTAAAGTGCCGCATATTACGATTTGCCCGTACCGATTTACCGCTTGCTTGCGCTTCTTTATCCGCGTTCAAATAATCTTCTATATTACCCCATAGAAAGATTAGTTTCTTGTCCGACAGTTCCGTTTGCTCTCCGCCTACGAACATATACTCGCACATACGGCGCAACAGTTTACCGCGTTCCTCGTCGTTGAGTACGTCCATAAGTTCGGCGTACAATTCATAAAATGTGAATTGCTTTAATTGTTTTTGTTCCATTATTCCTCCGTCTTTGATTTATTTGTCGCAAGCATTTTAAGACCGCTTGCAAGTCTTATATTAGCGCATACGCACCACCTCCTCAACTTTCCTTTACACTTACTAATGCTAAATTTCGCCCCTATTTGGTGGGTATTTCAGTGAAAACTTTTTCTTAACTGTTCAAGTGGTAGGCAAGTTCTATGCCCGAAAGTTTACATTGTTATAAAACTTTTTATCTCTCTACTTAACCAAGCACACTTTTTTTGAAAATATTGACGTGTACAAACTAATTTCATCAAATTTTAATCTTTACCCCTCCATTATAAAGCGGTTGAAATCGACAAAAATTTGGGTTATGGCAAAAATTTTTCGTACAAAAAAGGAAAGTTCGCAATTTTCAAACTTTCCTTTTGCCGTTGTTATTCAGTTGCTTTGCTCCCTAAATATAAGTCACAATTACACTCGTTTTATTATATGCGATTAAAAATTTACGACTTAGATATGTCTCCGTCGGCGCAATGAATTGTGTAATCACCCGTATTATAATTCCACGATGAACCTTTTGTAATCGCATTCCATTGTGCTTGTGTACCCTTAAACATTATGCTCGTAAGACTACTGCAATTGGAAAACGCACCCACCCCGATACTCGTCACGCTATTGGGTATCGTTATGCTCGTAAGGCTACTGCAACCGGAAAACGCATTGCTCCCGATACTCGTCACGCCGTTATGTATCGTTATGCTCGTTAAGCTACTGCAACCGGAAAACGCACCCACCCAGATACTCGTCACGCTATTGGGTATCGTTATGCTCGTAAGGCTACTGCAACCGGAAAACGCA
>DOCD01000037.1 GCA_003503945.1 Clostridiales bacterium
ATTCTTTTATTTTATCGGTAAGATTTTTGACCGACGCCGAAACTCTGTCGAGGTTCGCCGTCATTGCAAAATTATTGCCGTAGTATGCGTTTATGTCGCCACCCGCGAATTCGAGATAGAAATCCTGTTTATCGCCGCCCTTTTTGCCGAGCGCGAGCCGCACGTCGAGCGTGCCTAAAACGTCGCCCATATCGCCGAGCTTCGCAAACGCCTTGCCCTCGTACTCCGTTTCACCGACCTTTAAACCGAGCGAGAACTGCTGCCCGCGGCTTGCGTCCATTACGTTTCTGAATCCGCTGCCTAAAACTTCGAGCATATCGGGTTCGGCGGGTTTTACGTCGCCGCCGTCGGTGGAAACGTCGAGCCGCGACTTGTAGTAATCGTCGAAGTAGGCGAAATGTTTTTCGTCAATCGCTTCCGCGCCGTAGGTAAACGTCGTGGTGGTTTTCGAAGCGCTGTTTTGCGGACTTCCGCCGAGCGCCGACGGGGCAATCGTCGCGTCCTCCTCGCAATAGCTTTCAAGCACCTGCCACTTTGCGTCGTAGGTAAAGGTTATATTTATCGCGTGGAACACGGGGAAGCCTTTAAGGCTGCCCCTCGTCTTCATGCCGTACTGATACCAGCACGCCGCCTGCGGGGTCAGGCTTACGCTCTGCGAATACGTCCCGTCGCCGTTGTCCTTTACTTCGCCTACGCTTGCAACCGTTTCTTCGTTGATTACGTATACGGTAAGCTCAGTCGAAAATTCGCCGTAAGCGGTAAGATAGCTGTCGTGCGTGTAACGGGTTAAGTCCTCGCCCCAGCCTATTTCCGTGGGGAGGGTATCCGCGCCGGGCTTATTGCCAACGCGAAGGTATGCGTCGCTGCCGCCGACGAAACACGTCTGCGTGGCGGACTTGACGAGTAGCGAATACGTAAGGTCGGAACAGACCATTACGCTTTTGCCTATGCCCGTAAGCTCCGCGCCCTTGTAGTCTTTCCAGCTTTTCGTAATCTGCTCGTACCCCATAGCCACCGTGGAGTTGAAAGCATAGTTTTTAAAATACGGCTGGTTATCCAGAACGTAAGCAAGATACGCTATGTTGTCGAGCGGGTTTGCAACCTCCGTAGGAAGGGTGCCGTCGGTAGGCGCCTCCTTGCGCATCGATTTTGCCGTTGAAGGCGCTTCGACGGGCGGAGCCTTCTTTGCGAAAAGCCCCGGCCCGAACAGCACGCCGACAGCTATTAATATACATAACAGCACCGAAGATACCGCAATAAGCGCAATCTTCTTTTTGCTTATTTTCCTTTTCTTTTTAACGTTTTCCATAATATCCTTTATAACCTATGAAAAGATTATAAACTAAATATATTACGCTTGTCAAATAAAATTAACGATTTGTAATAAAAAATCATTACAATTGCCTTGAAAATTATACACAAAACGACAATTGTAGTCCGTTTTTTCGCTTAAACTATATATATAATTTTAAAAAAAGGAGGCTGAAATGGCTAAAAAGATATATATGACAAATATAAAGGGCGGCACGGGGGTCACGACGTGCTGCGTGGGGCTGGGCTTTGCGCTTGCTTCCTCGGGCGAAAGGACGCTTATAGTCGACGGCGACAGCTTCGGCGGCGGCGCGCTTTTTACGGGCGGCTGCGCGAATTTACAGACCTATACGCTCGCCGACTACGAAAAAGGCGCGTGCAGGGCGAAACAAACGCTCGTATCCCACCCCAAATTCACAAACCTTTGTTTCTGCCCGTCTATAGGGCTCGAAGACGGCGAAGCCGCCGTACGGGCGGTTGCCGAGCTGGACGGACTTTTCGACTACATACTTTTAGACAAGGCGGCGCGCCCAAGCTGCGACTCGGCGCTGATTGTGACAGAACCCTTCGCCCCCTCTTTAAAGTGCAGCGACGTTTGCAGGGCGAAGCTGACAGACGGCGGAATTAAGGACGCGGGGCTTATAGTCAACAGGCTGAACGGCGGGCAGGTTATAAGCGGCGAGGTTATGACCGCGCAGGAAATAGCCGCGCTTTTGCGCCTGCCTCTCAAAGCCGTTATCCCCGAGGATTTGTCGATACCGCTCGGCAAGTGGAAAAAGCAGACGACAAAGGCGTTCAAGCTTGCCGCGGAAAGCGTGACGGGCAAACGCGAGGCAATCTGCAACGTGCTTCTGCCCTACTTCGGCCCCGCGGGATTTATTAAAAGAAAAATGAGGGAAAGAATATGAACGACAATCTCAACAGAATTTTATCGCTCGACCGCGACGATATGACGGACACCGAGCGCGAGCTCTTTATTAAAGACATGAACAGGGTTACCGACGAATACTTCGAGTGCGACGGCGAACCGTCGCTTGAAATAACCCGCTCGGACGGCGGGTTTATCGTATGCGTGCTTTTAACCGCACGCCGTATCAAAAACGTAAAAAAGCCGCAGTGACCAACTGCGGCTTTTTTTAACCGATTATTTGCGCGACGACCCCTTTCAGCTCTTCGTCGCCCTTGGTATGCTGCCACGCTGCGGGCGCGGCTTTACACCCGTCGGACAGAAGCACGCCTCTGTCGTGAATACTCGTCTTACCGTCCGGCCAGAAAATTTTCGCCGTGGTGAGCTTCAACGCTTCGCCCGTCGACGGATTTTCGAACGTGGACTGCATTATGCCTTTACCGTACGTCCTCGCGTCTTTTAACTCCTGCCCCGTCTTTTCGAGCCAGGTTTTGTATTCGTCGGAATACTGAGAAAGAAAAATATTTTCGTATTTAAGCGCGCCGTAGCAAATCATCGCGCCCATCAGCGCTTCCGAAGCGCTCGCCGTGCCGCCGTTGGCAAGCACGTAAACCTCAGTGTCCTTTGAAATCCTGCGTTCGGCGTTTGTCACCTTTGCGCAGTAATACGATTCCTCGTCGCCGTGCTTGTCGCGCGAGAGCATCGCGATTTTTTTGGCCCCGTCCGCAAACGCACCCGCGATTTCCTGCATAACGCTCACGTAGCCGCCGCCGTTGGAGCGGAGGTCGAGTATCAACGAGGTGCATTCGAGCGCATTGAATTTTTCGACGAGCACCGAAAACTCTTTAGCGGCGCTGCCGTAAAACTGAGTAAGGCGGATATACGCCGCGCCGTCGGGGAGGTAGCTTATTTTATCCGTCGGCTTTTCGTAAAGCGCAAGCCCGCCGCCGGCAGCGTCGCCGAACGCCCACGCCGTTGCGTTGGTGCACATATAAGTATAGCTTGCCGTGTACTCGGATTTTGCCACCGTGTACTCCGCGCCGTCGGTTGAAAAAAGCTTTATTTCTTCGCCGTCGCCCGCGCCGCCGAAAAGCTTGGCAACGTCCGAAGCCGAGGAAAACGCGACATCTTTACCGCCCGCGCTGCCGCTTTCGAGCCACTCGCCCGCACGTAATCCGCTTATATATGCGGGGGAATTGCATACGACCGAGCTTACGTACACGCCCTTGCCCTCGACGAAGGCGTAGCTTATGCCTATGCCGCTTTTCGAGCCCGCGTTGCTCTTTTTGACCTGTTCGTACTGTTCGGCGGTGTAGTACTGCGAGTATCTGTCGAGATACTTTTCCGTAATGGCGTTAATCGAAGTGCCGGTATAATCCTTATCCACCCCGCCGAAATAGTAATTTTTTTCAATCATATCGAGCACCCATTCGTATGAAGCCGCTCCTCCCGGGCGGGTGCAACCGTGTATAAAAAATCCGGCGAAAAACGCCGCAAGCGCAATAGCAAGCGCGCCGAAAACCGCGGCGCATATTTTTAAAACCTTTTTATCCTTCAAAATAAACCTCCCCTATTTAAGCTTGTAAAGCGTACGTAAAACCTCGAATGTGACCGCCATATCGAAGCGCGATATGTCGAGGCCGGTAAGCTTCTGAATTTTTTTCAGGCGGTATATAAGCGTATTTCTGTGCATATACATTCTGCGCGACGTCTCGGACACGTTCATGCCGCAGTTGAAATAACACTCGACGGTCGCCATAGTGTCCTCGTCCTCGAATAGCTTTGCGAAATTTTTTAAATCGTAACCCGAAATCAACTTTTCGCGCTGGGATTTCGTAAGCTCGGCAAGTATGTCCGCAACGCTTACGTTACGCACTTTAAAACGCGTTCGTTGCGGCATATTCCCGCACGAATTTGATTTTTCACCGTTATTTGCGACCATTTTCAACGACCTCCGCCACTAATTTCAGTCGTTTAAATTATAACGCAAATTTTCGGTTTTTGCAATGCTTTTCGGCGCCGTGCGTATAAATATTCCGTGCGGAAGTAAAATATTAAAAACAGAAAACATTTATTACCCGTAAAGGCAAATATTACCTTATAAATTAATTTTATTATATAAAACCTTGACACGGCGCATAAATTGTATTAAAATGGTAAATGTGCAATACCTCCCGCATATGTGCGGGTCAAATATGATAAAACAATAAATACGATACGGTTTCAGGAGGAATTCTATGAAGATTTCCGAAGTTAAAAAAACGAATAAGTACGTAACGCTGGTTACTTACCTTATAGCTGTCGTTTGTCTGTTACTCGGGCTGTTTCTGCCGCTCTGGGGCGACAAGGGCATACTCGCTTTGCAATTGCCCAAGGTCCTGAACGCACTTGCGGGAAAGGATTTGCTTTCTTTCGGCAAAGATTTTACGCTTGCGCACAGAATCAGTCTTTTCGGTATACAGAGCGCGACTTTCGATATTATTGCCCTTTTGGTAATTATTTACGCAGTAATAACTGTACTTGCGCTGCTTGCGCTGATTCCCGTAGGCTTTTCGGTCAAAAACGAAGGGCGGGTTGCGAAAGCTTTTGCTTACGTTGCGGAGATTGCCGCAGCCGCAGTTCTTTCGGTATACGCCGTAACAGCGCTTCCACTATACCCCGAGGTTGCGTTAGGCTACAATATGTTTATCGCTCTGGGCGGGTGCATCGTTGCGCTTATAGTTTTGTGCATAGCCGACAAAGGCGCGACGGGGGTGGCTAAATTATTCCTCTTCCTCTTCTCGGCGGTTGCGCTTTTAATGCTTTTCGACTTTACGGTTTTAATCCCCAAGCTTGCCGAACCCTTGAAAAATTTCGGCGATAAAACCAAATTATATCCCTATATTTTCTCGCAGGAAAACGAGGGTTTGAGATACGGTTCGCCCGCTTACGGGTATATTAAAACCTTGTTCGAAGGAGCTCGCGATATTTCCGAGAACGGAGAATTATCGACGTATTTCGACATGCTTAAAGGCTTACCCTCGGCAAAAGAAAAAGCAACTTTCGTGCTTTGCACAATTCTGGCGTTGGTCGTGATATTCAATTATCTGGTAGACCTTGTAAGCCTTTCTACGAACGGCAAAAAAGCAGGTCATATATTCAATATGGCGAGATATTCGCTCGAAGTCGCAACTCTTGTCTGCCTTTATATAACCATACTCGTTATGAAAGCCAACCTCGGGCTCTTCCTTGTAATTATCTCCGCAATGGCGGTAATTCAGCTTTTAATGAGCGTTGTGAGGTTTTTGATTAACAGAAAAAAAGTCGTTTACGCGAAGCCCGCAGACAGCGGAAAAACCAAAAAGGCGAAGCCCGTTAACGACCTCGAAGAGATACGCATTGTAAGAAAAACCGAAGCAAAACAGCGCCCCGCCTCCGCGGAACAGCTTGCTTTTATAGACCCTCCCCCCGCGGCACGTCCCGAACCCGTTATAATGGATATCGAGGAAGAGGCACGTCCCGACGGCGGCGAGCAGCTTACGATAAACGAAGCTCCGCGCACGGAAGAGCGCGTGCGCCCCGTACCTCCTCCCCCCGTCAAGGAAGCGGAGGAGCAGCCCGAAAAGCCGAAGGATACGCCCGTTAAAGCGGAAACGGTAAGCGAGGCGAAGCCAGCCGCGGAAGAGGTTAAACCTCAGCCCAACCCCGAACCCAAACCGACGCCCGCACCTGCGCCTGCGCCTGCACCCGCGCCCGAGTTCAAGCCTCAGCCCGAACCGGCGTTCAGACCTCAACCCGAGCCCGTACGCGTTCAGCCGACGTTTACCGAACAGCCCGCGCCCGCGCAAAACAACGTGGAAACGAGGATTTATACGATAAACACAATTTACGGCGGTCCCTCCGACGACTTCCTCAAAAAGCTAACAAACGACGAAAAAATCGAATTTGCGAGGACGTTTATCGAAAAGAGCAACGGCGTTATAGGCAATATCCCCGACTACGTCATAGGCGGAAACAACAAAAAATTCTTCTCGTCGGTATTCATATATCTGGGAAGAATTCGCGGAATGATTTCCGACGGACTTTTGAACAAGATGTACAAAGAACTTAATATGATGTAACAAAAAGCCCCGACCGTCGGTCGGGGTTCTTTGTTACATCATATGCTTTTATTTCTTCCTCAATATTTCCACTTTAAGCTCGCCGCTTTCGCCGCGCTGAATTTCGCCGCAGAAGCATTTGACTATATAAAGCCCCCTGCCGCTTTCCGCGAAAACGTCGGGCACCCTGCAAGGCAAATCCAGCCCCTTTAAGCTGTCGGCAAAAACGCGTATTTCTATGGCGTCGCTCGTAAGCGTGCCGCGAAACTCCGCCGTGTCGCCGCCGTGGCGGATTACGTTTGTGATGAGCTCGCACGAGACCAAGCGGCTTGCGAATATATCGTCGTCGCACGCGCCCGAGGCGCGCAGGAACTCCGCAAACGCTTTCAACTCGTCACTCATATTTTTTAAATCGTTTACCTTAAAATTAACCGTCAAAGCAAAGATTCCCTCAACTTTTCAACTATCTTTCTTTCGGCGCGCGATACGAACATCTGGCTTACGCCTAATATTTTGCCTACCTCCGACTGCGACTTGCCGTGCAGGAACCTCAATGATACCACCTTCTGTTCGGTAGGGTCGAGCTTTGCGATTTCGGTGCGCAGCGACTCGAAATCCTCGAATTTTTCAAAGCTGTCGTTGCGGTCGGGTATGACGTCGTAAAGGTGTCCGTCGCCCTCGTCGTTGCCGACTTTCGCGTCAAGGCTTACGGGCGCGCGGTATTCGAGCGCTTCCAAAATCCGCTCCTCCGACACGCCGAGCTTTTCCGCAAGCTGT